>MCBC01000149.1 GCA_001723855.1 Candidatus Altarchaeales archaeon WOR_SM1_86-2
ACATGTGAATGTTCCCGAGTTCCCTTAACGAGTGGGCATCGCTGCCGCCTGTTTTTGGCAGGCCGAGTTCGTCCGCTATTTTATTTATGTTCCTGCAGCTCATTATCGTATGTCCGTTGTAGATTTCAACCGCATCGAAATCAAGTTTATATACCAGGTCTCCAACGCCGCCCCTGAAAGAATCGTAGGGGTGGACCGCGATTGCTATCCCGCCCGATTGGTGTATCCTCTCTATCACATCCTCCGCTGCCAAACCTATCTCCATCCGCGGGGCAGAACCCAGGCACAATATATGCCCTTCCGCGGAAGAGACCTCAACCCCGGGTATCACCATGATATCCAGCCCCTTCTCTTTAACATATTTTTCCGCTGTCCTGCTGCCCTCGACTTCGTCATGATCGGTGATTGCTATCCCCTCCAGACCGATTTTTCCTGCATGATCGATGATCTGCTCCGGGGAATTAGCACCGTCGGAGCAGTTAGTATGCGTGTGCGGGTCAAACTTCATTTTTCCTGAATTTTTATATTGATTAAACTATATGTTTCCTTTTTAAATACTTTGTTTCGAGTGCTATTGAGCGTAGCGAAATAGCACCTGATGATCAACCTTTCAGAAGGTTGTTTTATATTTTTAAATAATTAATTAATAACAAAAATGACAAATAAGGAGTTGAGATTGACAGTGTCGGAGCCGTTTCAAAGCGATGTCGGGCGCGGGATAGTTAGATTGAGTGACTGGGCTATGAAAAAACTTGATCTGGAGACCGGGGACATCGTGTCCGTTGAGGGTAAAAACAAAAAAATGACCGCTGCCAAGGTGTGGTTGGGCGACCCCAGATATATGAATACGGATATCATCAGGATGGACGGGTTACTCAGACAGAATTCAAACTCATCGCTGGGGGATAAAGTGAGGGTGCAGAAGGTTGAGGCAAAGGAAGCAAAGAAGATAATTATGGCTCCCACACAGGCCCCGGTACAATTCGGGGGGGATGCTCACAGTTTTATAAAACGGCAGTTAGCCGGGAGACCTTTAATGTCGGGCGACATCATCACCATAGGGGTCTTTGGAAGAACGATCCCGTTTACGATAGTCTCCACCGAACCCAAGGATATCGTTATCATAACAGAATCCACGGCGTTGGAATTAAAAACAAAGCCCGTATCGGCGGAGGAAATTGCCGCCATACCAAGGGTCAGGTATGAGGATATTGGCGGTTTAAAGGAAGAAACAGGGAAGGTCAGGGAGATGATTGAGCTGCCGATGAAACACCCGGAATTATTTGAGAAATTGGGTATAGAGCCGCCAAAGGGTGTTTTGCTCTATGGTCCCCCGGGTACGGGAAAGACGCTGATGGCACAGGCGGTGGCATCGGAAACCCAATCCCATTTTATCTCGATTAACGGTCCGGAAATAATGGACAAATTCTACGGCGAGTCGGAAAGAAAGTTGAGAGATATATTTGAGGAAGCGCAAAAGAATGCACCGAGCATTGTCTTTATTGATGAAATCGATTCCATAGCGCCGAAAAGAGAGGAAACCAGGGGTGAGGTGGAAAGGAGGGTTGTGGCGCAGTTATTGACTTTAATGGATGGACTGGAGGCGAGAGGGAATGTTATTGTTATCGCGGCCACAAACCGCCCGGATTCCATTGACCCTGCACTGCGGCGCCCCGGAAGATTTGACAGGGAAATAGAGCTGGGGGTTCCGGACAGGGACGGGAGGAAGGAGATACTGCAGATACATACAAGGGGTATGCCACTTACAGAAGATGTTGACCTTGAGGAAATTGCCCGCTCAACCCACGGTTTTGTTGGTGCCGACCTGTCTGCCCTAGCCAGGGAAGCTGCGATGTCATCTCTTAAACGAGCTCTGCCGAAAATAGACCTTGAAAGCGAAGAAATTCCCGCAGAGGTCCTGGAAAGCTTAACCGTAACCAGGAACGACTTTGTTGAGGCTATGAAGAGCATAGAGCCTTCAGCCCTGAGGGAAGTTCTGGTGCAGATCCCGGACATTAAATGGGATGATATAGGGGGTCTTGAAAAGGTAAAGAAAGAATTGATGGAAGTTGTGGAATGGCCGATGAAATACCCGGGTTCCTTCAAGAGGGTCGGGATACGACCGGCTAAAGGGGTGCTGCTTCACGGGCCCCCCGGCTGCGGAAAAACCTTGCTGGCAAAGGCAGCAGCCAACGAATCTGAGGCGAATTTCATCCTTGTTAAAGGCCCGGAACTTCTTTCAAAATGGGTGGGGGAGAGCGAAAAAGGGGTAAGGGAGATATTCAAGAAAGCCCGGCAGACGGCTCCCACCATAATATTCTTCGATGAAATCGATGCTCTGGCACCGAGGAGGGGCATGGATGAAGGCGGGGGCAGCAGGGTAACTGAGAGGGTTGTAAACCAAATCCTGACGGAAATGGACGGGCTGGTATCGCTTGACAGCGTTATGATCATCGGCGCAACAAACAGAAAGGATCTGATGGATTCGGCTTTGCTCCGACCGGGGAGATTTGACAGCATGATCTCGGTGGGTTCTCCTGACAGGGACGCTCGACTGGAAATACTTAAGATCCATACAAAAAATATGCCGCTGGTGGATGTGAACCTGGATGAGTTTGCCGAGAAAACATCGGATTACACCGGCGCTGACATTGAATCTTTGTGCAGGACCGCCGGGATGATGGCGTTAAGAGAGAATATCGAAGCAAGCGGTGTTACAAAAGAGCACTTTAAAAAAGCGTTGAGCGAGATCAAGCCGTCGGTGTCGAAATGGGAGCGTGAGAGGTATGAGACAACAGAGGAAGAGAAAATACCTGCTTATGGTTAATCTTTTTATTATTCTTTTTTAATATTTAAAAAAATGGAAATTCCAAAACAGGTTCAGGATAAATTAGTCCAATTCCAGGGGCTGCAGAATCAGATGCAGATGGTATTGATGCAGAAACACCAGTTGAATGTCAGACAGAAGGAAATCGAGCTTGCTCTGGAGGAGTTGGGGAAGGTAAAGAATGAAAAAATCTACAGGATTGCCGGCTCGCTTTTGATAGAGACCAACAAGAAGGACAGCAAAAAATCCCTGGGGGATGACAAGGAGATTACAGAGACGCAAATCAAGGTGATGGAAAAGCAGGAAAATAAGTTAAGAAGCAAACTGGAGGAGTTGAACGCCGAACTTCAAAATATGCTGAGGGGTGTTGAGACGGGGGGTATTGGAGCCGGGTGAGGCTTGCACTCGCGCTTTATTTTATCCGGGTCCATGATCCATTATAAAATAAGAGATGATGAAACAATATGCTCCCTACCTGATTTTTACCATTTCGATTTCGGCATTTTGCGCCTTAATTTTCGTCGCGCCCTGTACGGCGCATATGGGGGAAGAAAACCCGGCATACTCGATCATATCGAACTTTACCTATGATTTTTTCCACACGACATGCCATCAAAACCCTGAGAGGTCATTCCTTTTATTCGGGTATCAACTGGGGGTGTGCGCCAGATGCACCGGAATCTATCTTGGAATGTTAGCTCTCACAATCTCATACCTGGTATTCAAACGCATAAACGATAACTCAACGCCTTCAAAATACTATCTCATCGCTTCTTTAATTCCGATCGGACTGGATGGGGGCTCGCAGATCCTGGGACTGAGAGAAAGTTTCAATGAACTCCGTTTCGTCACAGGCTTCATATTTGGTGGCATATTGGTATTCTATCTCATCCCGGTATTCAATCAACTGTTCTGGAGAGCGGTCGACAGATTGAAAAACAAATAGGATTTATTCCTTGAGTTTCGCAACGATAACACCGCCCACTGCACCGAATATTGCGCCCAGGATAGCAAAAATAATTATTCTAAATACACCGCCAAGTACTGAAAATGCCATCATCTCACCCGCCCCATAAGCAGAATAGTAATCGTAATAATCAGACATATCAATAACAGCGCTGAAAAATACGTCGATTATCAAGACAATTACTCCCCCGATGACACCGGCGATAACACCGCTTATTCCTCCGACAATCGCACCATCCATCAGTTCTATCTTACCGATCTTACCAATCAACATCCATGCAGCAATCGCTCCTCCACCAACAAACCATAGACAACAGCATAAATTAACAAGCGGGATTCCAGATAAGATTCCGGCAACCAGTCCGCCCACTATCGCGGGCATCATCATCTTAGACATATCAACCATTTTTCAATTTTATTGTTTATTATGGATTTTATTAATAAATACAAATGATTCCGCTGTCTCACATGCACGATCCTGCGGATCTTCTTTGTCAACTCAATCCATTTCTGCCTGTGGAAATATCTTTCGCCCCGATAAAGATGGGTTTAATTTCAGTTTTATATTTTTAAAGGTAATATATACAAAATTGGATCAGTCTAAGATAAATATTGGTATGGTAGGGCATGTGGATCACGGTAAGACCTCATTAGCGGAGGCGTTGTCGGGAATCTGGACAGACCAGCACAGCGAGGAGATAAAGAGAGGGATTTCCATCCGGCTGGGGTATGCGGACTGCGAGTTCTATAAATGCCAGAAGTGCAACGGCTCAGACGCCTACTCCACCAGAAACACGTGCCCTAACTGCGGCTCGAAGACGAAGTTCCTGCGCAAAATATCGCTTGTTGACTCCCCCGGGCACGGGACTTTAATGGCTACAATGCTTTCCGGAGCGGCAATAATGGACGGCGCGATCCTTGTCATAGCGGCAAATGAACCCTGCCCCCAGCCGCAAACCGCTGAACACCTTGAAGCATTGAATATTCGGGGGGTTAAGAAAATAGTTGTTGCGCAGAATAAAATAGATTTAGTTTCAAAAAAGGAGGCCATCGAGAATTATGAGCAAATCAAAAAATTTACACATAACTCTGTTGCAAAAGATGCTCCGATAATTCCCATAGCGGCACATTACGGGGCAAATATTGATGTTTTGATAGAAACCATCGAAGGGGTTATCTCAACTCCAAAAAGGGACAACAACGGTCATTACCCGTTGATGTATATCGCAAGATCGTTTGATATAAATCGACCTGGTATGGAGATTAAGAATATTAAGGGAGGGGTTATCGGCGGATCGATCATAGAAGGGGAATTTAAGATCGGGGACGAAATTGAAATCCGACCCGGAGTTAAGAGAGAAAAACGCTATGAACCGCTGCACACCAGGATCGTCAGTTTAAACGCGGGCGGCGGTAAACTTGATAAGGTTAAAACGGGCGGGTTGATAGCGATGGGTACGACACTTGATCCGAGTTTAACCAAGTCGGACGGGGTGATAGGGAATGTTGTTGGATTGAAGGATGAGATACCTGATGTATACTCAAAACTGAACCTTGAAATTCACCTGCTTAATCGGCTGGTGGGCAGTGAAGAAGAACTGGAGATCAAGCCGTTAATACCGGGGGAGCAGTTGATGCTGAGTGTCGGCACGGCAGTAACATCCGGTAAAATAAAGGACGTAAAAAAAGGGGGGATTGAATTAACCCTGCCCGTCTGCGCCCGAAAAGAGCAGAGGGTGGCGATAAGCCGCAAAATCGGGATGAGGTGGCGGTTGATCGGCTATGGGGTTGTTAAGGGTTGAAAATATTAATTTTCCTGATTATTCCGGTCGTTTTTCACTTCTTGATTAAGTCTCGTTCAAATTAACATAAAAGTAAAAACCTTTTTATATAAAAGTTTAAAATAAATATAAAAACAATTTTTAATACTAAAATTTGTGAATTTATCACAAAATAATTAATTTAATACTTAAAATCAAGAGGTTAAAATAAAATGTTAATTGAATTCAGCGTAGAAAATTTTCGTTCCATAAAGGAAAAAGTAACTCTAAGTATGGTGGCTTCTTCGGATAAGTCGCTGGAAAATAATTTGATTAAACCAAAAGTCTTAAAAAAGGATAGATTATTGAAAAGTGCGGTGCTTTATGGTGCAAATGCATCTGGAAAAAGTAATGTAATCATGGCGTTAGGCTTTCTGAAAGATCTGGTGATGCGCTCACATAAATATCAAAAGGGTGATGAAATTAAATATAGCCCATTTAAACTAGACGAAGAATATATTTCCAAGCCGAGTAAATTTAAAGTTGTTTTTATCAAAAACAATATTAAATACGTTTACGGAGTATCTTCCACCAACGAAAAAATTATAGACGAATATTTGTATTACTATCCAAAAGGTCGCAGAGCGCTCATATTTAAAAGAAGTGGCACCACTAAATATAAGTTTAGTATCGATAAAGATAAGCAGAAAGATAACTCTGAAAGAACTTTAGACAATGTATTATATTTATCTAAAGCTACACAGGAAAAATATGACAAAACCGCAGATACTTTTGACTGGTTTAAAGATACTTTGAAAGTTATAGGTCCAACAGACCACCCTGGTTTAATAAAATTTACTATTGAATTACTTAACAAAGATCAAAACTTAAAAACTATTATATTAAAGTCCATTTTAGAGGCGGATTTGGGGATTGGAGACATCTCTGCATCAATTAAGGATCTTGCAATTGATGATTTGCCATCCGAGTTTCCTACTGAATTAAAAGGTTTGATAATTGATGGTAAAAGTAAAATAAGACAACGTGAAATAAAAATACTCCATACTGTTCTTAATAAAGAAGGTAAAGAATTAAATGTTTATTTTGATTTTAATGAAGAATCTGAAGGAACACAGAGATTATTTTCTTTAATAGGCCCATGGATTGATGCTTTAGTAAATGATCGCATTTTGGTTGTGGATGAATTGGATACTAAACTACATCCTATACTAAACATTTTCTTAATTAAATTATTCCACGACTCTACCCAAAATAAAAGTAATGCCCAATTAATATTCACCACTCACAATACCAACACACTTGATTTGGATTTATTCAGAAGAGACCAGATATGGTTCACCGAGAAAAATCCGGATTCGGGAAGTACTGATCTTTATTCACTAGTGCAATATAGTCCACGTAAAGATGAGAATATTCAAAAGGGCTATCTTTTGGGTAGGTATGGAGCCATACCTTTCATAAAAGAAAACAAAATATTTTAAAATGGGAAGAAGGGGATACCGTCCCAGAAAAACAAATAAAACACACCCAATAAAACCTCGCAGATTTGTAGTTATTGTTTGTGAAGGTGCAAAGACAGAGACTCAATACTTCAATGGATTTAATGAGAGGAATAGCGGTGTTAAAATTGTACCCCTATATGAAAACTGTAATGGTCCAAAAAGTATAGTTGAGTCTGCAGAAAAACAGATTGATAAGTATGATCTAAATCTTGATGAAGGAGATGGTTTATGGTGTGCATTTGACGTTGATGAAAACACGAATGATATGATTGCTTATGCAGTTAAAATTGCGGATGAAAACAATATCCGGATTGCATTATCAAACCCGTGCATTGAACTCTGGTTTCTTTTGCATTATCCCTGGAGTTATAATTGGACATTAACAAGGAAAGAGGCTTTTAAGGAACTAAAAGGATTTATTAAGGATTATGATAAAAACTACCCTGAAATCTATTCTATGCTGAAAGATAAACTTCCAACAGCCATTGAAAATGCAAAAAAGTTAGATAGGATTCATGAAAAGAATAATATCAAATTAATTAGTGTTGAAAGCACTCCCTCCTCCCAAGTATTCAAATTGATTGAATCCATTCAAGAACTCAAAAGGAGTAAGAACTAAAATTTTGAAGAATGACATTTAATCCTTATCAACGACAAATTCGCCTTCAACCATTACCTTTCTTACGTTCTCAGGGCTGCATCTGTTAACTACCGCAGAAACCCAGTTCTTGTTGTATTTCAAATTCGGTGCATTTTTATCTATAAAGATTAAATTCGCATCTCTTCCTTTTTCAATAACCCCCGAGTTGATGCGCAGAGCCTTTGCGCCATTCAGCGTAGCGATCTTTAATATTTCCTTTGCAGGGACCGGTTCATGTAAAAAGGAAATCTTTGACAGAAATTCCATCTCCCTGAACATATCGGGAGAATTTATCATCACGTTGTCTGTTCCCAGGGCAACGTTTATGCCCGCGTCAAGCAGACTTCTTACCTTTGGAAACCCGACTCCTAACTGTGCGTTGCTTCTCGGGCAGATGACCACCGAGATTTTTTGTTTTGAGATTTTCTTTATATCATCTAAAGTTGCGTGCGTTGCGTGAACTATAATGTCTGGTTTCATGGACAGCGCAAGTTCTATTTCACCTTCTTCTTCCCCGGCGTGCACCGCCACTATCTTATTCCTTTTCTCCCCGCTATACGCAATACCATAAACATTCAGCCCAAGACCACCGCACTCACCCAATTCTTTTGCGTTTAATTCCCTTCCAAGAATAACCGCCTTGATTTTCACCCCGGACAGCGATTCCTTTAACATTTCTATCCCTGAAACCCCAAATTCCCTGAAGTCGGCAAAACACGAGATTCCGCAATTCAGCATATGCCTTATGCTTTCTTTCATCGCAAAAATTAACTCGTCCCTTTCTGCCCCCTCATATAATTTCCATTTCAAGCCGTCTGGACCGCAGGCGTCCCACGCAGATAAACCAACTGCCGCTTCCTTTGCAAATGAATCCCCTACATGGGTATGAGCATTTATCAGGGCAGGCATAACCAGATAATCCTTAAAATCTTTACCCCCGGAAACGAAACCGTCTCCAACGGCATCGATAACTTTGTTTTTCACAATAATATGTCCTTCTTCAACGAAATCAAAATCCTTGTCCATTAAAGAACAATTTATTATCATCTTTTTATTTTAAATAATAAAATAGTTAAAAGAAGAAAGAAATGGTTGCAGAATGGAAGTACAAAGAGGTTGAGGATATAGCAAATAAGGTTTCGGAGCACAGGGTTGTGGGATTGGTCAGCATAGTTGGGATCCCTTCAAGGCAATTCCAGCAGATCAGGAGAAATATAGGGAAGGGCCTGGATATTAAGATAACAAGGAACAGATTGATGAGGAGGGCATTTGAAAAATCGAATATTAATGCATTCGGCAGTCACATTCAAGGTCCCTGCGGACTTATATTCACAAATCAGAATCCATTTAAACTGAGAAAACTCCTGGAGGCAAATAAGGTGGCAGCTGCTCCAAGAGCGGGCAGCATTGCCCCAAAAGACATAGTTGTTCCTGCAGGAGATACGCCATTTGCTCCAGGGCCGGTGATAGGGGAATTGCAGAAGGCGGGGGTAAAGGCGCAGATTAAAGGCGGAAAGATTGTGGTGACAGAAAATTCACGGGTGGCGAAGGAAGGGGATATAATCTCCGAGGATCTGGCATCGGTGCTTGCAAGAATGGATATTAAGGTAACCGAAATAGGCATGGATCTGATCGGAGCCTATGAGAAAATCGAGGGGGAGGAGGATATAATTTATTCCGCGGATTCGCTTATAATAGACGAATCCAAGTTTAGGGGGGACATCCAGAGTGCCTATCAGGGGGCGTTTAATCTGGCGTTTAACGCGCGCATCTACAACAGCGAGGTGATCGTGTCTCTGATTCAAAACGCGGTATTCGGCGCAAGGAATCTCGCGGTCAATGCAGGGGTATTGAATAAGGAAACAATCCCGCTGCTGTTGTCAAAAGCACACGTTCAGATGATCTCGCTGGCATCGAGAATCCCTGACGGATGCGACGATGAATTAAAGGGCGTGATCGGTTCTGCCGAAAAAGCGAAAGTTAAGGCAAATAAGGTAGAAAAGAAAGGGGAAAAACCCAAGGAAGAAAAACCAGAGGAAGAAGAAGAAAAAGATGAGGAAGAAGCAGCAGCCGGTTTAGCGGGTTTGTTCGGGTAAGGAGTTAATTCAAAATGCGGCATGATTTAGGAACTGTTTTTCAGAAAGAACTAAATCCTGGTGAGCGTATCTTGTGGAGCAGTAAGCCGAAAGGCGGCATTCGATTACATTCGTGGGATATTTTTATGATACAGGTCACTATAGCATGGAGTGGGGCAGCTATTTTTCTAGAATTTATTGCCATAGTTTCTGGAGAGTTGTTCCTTGCGATTTTGCTTATTCCCTTCGTTTTAGTTGGACTATACTTACTTTTTGGTCGGTTCTTGATTGATGCGACGTATCTTGAAAAAACTTATTATGCACTTACAAACAAACGCATCATAATTATTGCATGGTTATTCAATCAAAAAAGAATGTCTATTGATCTTAAGAATTTATCAGACATCGGATTGGTGGATCAAAAAAGAGATGGTAGCGGCACTATCACCTTTTATCCCCCCCACCCCATATTATATTGGACTATAAGAAATGTATTGCACCGTACCGGGTTATATTATTCTGTTGCCTATAATTTTCTTGGGTTTAAAATGATAGACGAGATAGAAAACGCAAAAGAAGTTTATGATAAGATTATAAACGCAAGAAAAGAAGCACTAAGAAGGTAAAAATATCTAAAAATGAACATAAAAATAAGGGGTGGATTCTCAGCCGCACACTATATAGAAGGGCATCAGAAATGCGGGCAGCTGCACGGTCACAACTTCACCGTGTGGCTGACGGTTTCTGTAAAAGACACCGGAAAGCAGATAGAACTGGATTTTGACGATTTGAAAGGGATCCTGGACGGGGTTCTTGCAGGCTATGACCACGAGAATATCGGGAATAAAAGCTCAGAGGAGTTGATCAGGGAGTTCCAGGGAGTATTCAGGAAGCAACTGGAAAAATTCAACCAGGCGGAAAAATTCAGGGTCGGGGTTTATGAGACGCCAGACCTGGGGGTCGAGGGAGACTGGGTCGGAGTGAGGTGAAAAGAAAAATAAGTTTGTCTGCGAATCTCTCAAATCTTTGACAGGACAAATGTGTTTCCTCTCAACTCAACAAGATTTGCGCCGGAAGAATCTGCAACACCCTCTGCGATCCCCTTACGATCCATTTCTCCTTTCGCGGACCTCAATACCTTAACCTTGATTACTTTCCTGGCATTTAACTGCTGCTTGACTTCTGAAATTACAGGTTCCGTAATGCCGTTTTTTCCGATAAACACGGTTGGTTTTAATTCAGCACTCTTCATCTTATTGACAGTTTTTTTTAAATATTATGCATAAGGTATATTAATGCAGTCCAGAAAATCACTCATAGGACTCCCAGGAAAAGGAAAGGCATTGATTGTTACGGATATTCATGGGAACCTTGCCGACTTTGAGAGGTACATGGAAATCTGGAATGACCTTAAACGCAGGGAAAATCATTTGATCCTTACGGGCGATTATATCCACGGTATGTTCGGTGTCGAAGACGGCTCAATAGAAATTCTTGGAAAAGTAATGGGGTTGTATAACGAGGATGGGGTTCACCTGTTGCTCGGCAATCATGAATGGAGTCATATCGCAGGCGAGGACGTCTATAAGGCAGGGGTAAATCAAACACTGGAATTTGAATCACGGGTGGAAGAGAAATTCGGAGAAGACCGGGAGCATCAATTAGGCCTCTATATCGACTTTTTCAAGAAACTGCCTTTAGCTGCAAGAACCGAAAACGGGGTTTTCATAAGCCATGCCGCTCCGGCAAGAAATATCGGGGGCATAGAGGATATAATCAACATAACCGGGGAGGGATATGAGATGGATAACGATAATTTATTTGAGCTGCTCTGGAGCAGGTATCCTAAGGATTATGATGAAAAGGACATAGATATTTTTCTTGAAAAAGTCGGGTGTAAAGTTTCGGTTGTCGGGCATACCCCGGTTGACGGCTACAGGGTTATCGGAAACCAGATAGTTCTCTCCTCTTCCTTCAGTGCGGGAAGAAAAGCATATATCCTGTTGGATTTGGAGAAAGAAATTAAAGACGTTGATGACGTTGTCGGGATGATAGAGTACTTTGAATGAATGAAACTTTTTTGCCTCTTTTTCTGGATAAGCATCCCTCATGTCCTGCTCCCCCGCGAATACGAGTTTGTTTATGATCATATCCCCGGGGAGATGCGGTACGTATTTCAACGCCTTATTTATCAATTTTTCTACAGTAAAATGGCTTTTCTCTCTTAATGCTTCATGCACCTCATATCATGTCCTTCATTTTATAAAACAAAAAACTACTCCTTTATCCTATAAAATTTTGCGATATCTGCAAGGTGATTTGATGTTATGTGTCCAACCACGCTCCCGCTCCTGAGGACCAGAACAAAGCCCTTACCCAGGATCCTGTCTAAAACTTTATCAACTTCCGTCCCGGCATCCACTGTATTTACCTCCGGCCTGGCAACCTCCCTGACATATGTTCTGCTAAAATCCGCCCTGTGCTTTCTCACCCCGTCACCCTTTAGATCCCTCAGGTCTTTAATATCCAGAATCCCGTTTATGTTGCCTGCGGAATTGACTGTCGGATAAAACCGCTGGCGAGGTACTGCAACGCTTTCCAAAAACTGCGCCAATGTTATGGATTCACTTACATACCTGAAATCGCCAAGGGCAATATCCCCCACTTTAACTCCTTTGAGAGGGTATCGTATCTTCACCATCTCAAGTTCGCTGCCGCCTACCATTAATAAGAACATTGCTATGAGTATTATCCATAGATTCCACAGCAGCATGCCGTAAAGGATCATCCCGATCATAATCATCTGCCCTACATAAACGGCAATCTTCGTCGCATAAATGTAATCCATTCGCAGTGCGAGTATGGAGCGAAATATCCTGCCGCCGTCCATCGGGAATGCCGGCAGCAGGTTAAACACCCCCAGTGCCAGGTTTAGGAGCATCAGCATGAGGAGAGCGTTCGGGATGGTGGACACATCAAGCAGCAAGTTATCTTCGGAATCTTTATCTTCCTTCCCCATGTCACTTATAGCAGAAATATTACCCTGGGTTGTATTATTGCAAACACAAGGATCGCAAGCCAGGGTATAATTATAGGATACGGAAAAAGCACTTAAATACTGATCAACTGCCTTACCCATGTACTCGCCGGAAAAATCCGGGTACACCCAGAGCAAGAGCAGCATGCAGATGACAGCGAGTACAAAGTTGAACATCGGTCCTGAGATGCTGACCTTAAACTCCAACTTTGGATCCAGCGGGATGTCAACACTTGCCAGCCCCCCGAAAGGCAATAAAATTATGCGGTCAACCCTGCATCCCTCACGCTTCGCAACTATTGAGTGCGACAGCTCATGAGCCAGAACGCACGTAAACAGCAAAATAAGTATGATGAGCGCCTCGGCCCCCGCCACAATTCCAAATCCCGCAACCACGATGAGAAATATGAAAAGAACGAACAATATGAAAGTTATGTGCAGCTTTACCGAAATCCCGGAGATTGAGAATATCTTATATGAGAATTTCATTTGCTTTTTTATTATTATTAAAAAAAGAAGTTAAAGTAAAATTAACAAAAAAGTTATAGTATGGGGAGATATAAGATGAATGCAGTAAAATACCTGGCATTTTCATTATTATTCCTAATGCCTGTGCATGGAGTTGGAGCACAACCCGGATATGAAAACCCCTCCCTGGAAGGTGCACCGTGCGAAGAAGACCGGCAGTGTGGAAGCGAGGACTTTAAATGCATAGGCGGCGTGTGCGGACCAAACGTGTGTCCCACCGGATACGAGCAGTGGATAAACGAATCGACCCTTGAGCACACATGTAAGAAACTCGGGGGTTATTGTGAGAGCGATGAATTGTGTGAGAATGACGAATCCTGCGAGGAATTCACATTGGTTGGCTACCCCCAATGTACGAAACTCGAGTGTTACCCCCATCAGCACCCGGAAAATCATAGTTGTGTTGAGCATGAATGCCTTCTTAACATAGAATGCTCAGGTGACGAGCGCTGTTTAAACTATAGTTGTGTCAGGTTGGATTGTAAGGGGGATGAATATATTGCAAACCATACCTGCAAGAAAATCGAATGCGGTTACTGCCAGTACCTCTCAAACCGCACTTGTGTTGACTACGAATGCTGCGACAACACCACCTGCAAACGCGATGAACATTGTTTGAGCCACAGGTGCGTGATTTTATCGTGCAACGGAAATGAAATAATTGAAGATCATGAATGCGTTAGACTCAGGTGCCCGTTTGGACAATATGCCGGCAATCACCGATGCGTCTCGTATTGGTCGCTTATACTGGATTTTATCAACACGGGCGTGGTTAAGGTTATATTATGGGTGTTGGGGGTATTCATATTTACTGTCATGGTGGGGGCTGTTCTCAGGCACATGCGCGAAAAAAAGGGGGGCACGCGATGAGGGCGGGGAAATTGATCACAGCCCTTAATGGTGTCTCAAAAAAATTAGTTTTTAAGATTCATCCTTAACCGGATCATTGACAGATACAAACAGTCATTTCTGAATCGCTGGCAGACTGAAGCTAAACTTACTTCCTTTGCCTAATTCACTTTCAACCCATATTTTTCCATGATGATCTTTAATTATGCTGTTGCATATAGTCAACCCCAATCCCGTCCCGCCGTATTTGCTGCTTACCTGGAAAAATGCGCTAAATAACTTTTCCTGGTTTTCTTTTGAGATACCGATTCCCGTATCCTCTACGGAAACAATAATGTCATTTTTTATTCTTTTTGCTTCAACAGTTATTTTTCCATTCTCTGGCGTGAATTTAATCGCATTTCCGATGAGATTCTCAATGACTTGGTTTATGCGGTCTTTATCGCATTTAACTAAAAACGATTCAGGATATTTTCCTATAGTAGCAATCTTTTTTTCCTTTGCCGGAAATTCCATATTATTAACGGAATTTTCAATTATGCCAACAATATCATTTTCAGTCATCTCATATTTTAATACCCCTGCCCGCATCTTGGATATGGTCATTATATCATCAGTTAACCTGATAATGCGATTTGTATTTTTAAGTATGGTTTCAACACCATTTTTTTGTTTTTCAGTAAGTTCTCCAAAATAGCTCCTCAATAATAATTGACTTTGAAGTCTTACGGGTGTTAATGGATTTCGGATTTCATGGGTTACTGAACTGAAGAATTCATCCTTCATTTTATCTATCTCCTTTAATTCATCCATCGCTTTCTGTAATGATTTATTGGTTTTTTCCAGAGCGTTTTCCATATTCTTTCGATCGGTTATATCCAGAAGAGATGCAACACTGATTTTTGTTCCATGTATCACGGAAGAAGTGATAAAAATGTCTCTAACATTACTCTTTCTGCCAATAAAACGAAATTCATAGCTCTTCGGAGCGGTGTCTGGATCAATCATTTGTTCACGATGATATTCTTTCATTTTTTTGATATCATCTTCTTTTGCGATGAATTCCATCCAACTTTTCTCGCCCTCAATTTCATCCCTGGAGTAACCCGAGAGTTTTTCAAATTCTGTGTTTGACAAAGATATTATGTTATTTTCCCCAAAGATTACCATTGCAGTTCCAGTAGATTCAAAGATTGTCCGGTACTTGCTTTCCGACTCCCTGAGTGCTTCCTCTGCTTTTTCCCTCTCCTTAATGGAACGTGAGATTAGACGGAAGGTCAAGAAGGCAATAAGAATACTCGTTACAATCAGAACAAGAGAAGAAAGAAACATATTGTCCCTTAAAATAAAAGTATTTGTTTAGCTACTCAAACATAAATTGTTCACGATCACTGATCTCAACTCATCTTTAATATTTTTATCATTAAGTTTCCATGTAGCGATGAGTGATGCAAGTTTTGCATAATTTG
>MCBC01000150.1 GCA_001723855.1 Candidatus Altarchaeales archaeon WOR_SM1_86-2
TGAAAGTTGACGCATCAAGGAACGTAGTGAAGTTTCTATGTGGTGCAGTAAAGCGCAATTGGTGTCTTGAAGCGATCTATTCAGTGCTAAGAATTTCAACTCAAGGGGGGGTGGTGAAATCATGACATAAATCACGATTTTGAGGTAAATATATCCTCAGCAGGTTGTTTTGTGTCAAAAACATTCAAGAGTTCAGTGTATATTAGATAATAATACATAAAAATTTGCTATGCAAATTTTTCTTGTTTTTTGAATCAAAAATAAAATTGACCGATTTTGCAAAAATTGCGATTTTTGTTTTCTGTTTATGTATCCGCTAGTATCTCTGTCCCCTCAAATTTGTATATGATAAGGCATATCATTATAACCTGACATTATATTGTCATCGTGACATTTAATGTTTATTAAGGTATTTTCATATAAATATAAAAACGTAAAATGGACAAAAAAATAAAAAAGAGGAAGGAATATTTTGGAATTAAGCTGGGGGCCGTGTGTTTATTGATTTTTAGCGCAGTTGTTCTTGCAAGCACGGCAGTGAATGCCGGATGCTTGGGGCTGACTAAAACTGCAGATCCGGATACTATCCTGACTGGAGAGAGTGAAGTGGTGACCTATACGTATACCATAATAAATAATTGCGGGAGTACAATGTACAATATTGGTTTAACTGATGATCCTGCACCGGATTCCGGCATTACTTGCTCTTGGCCGGACCCATCAGAGCCATGGCGATTGTCGGCAGGTGAGACTGCGAACTGCACTGCAACCGCTACCCTAACGGGTGGATACGCAGGTCAAACAATCAACAATACGGCAAATGCAACCGGTTATGTTGAGGGGCTGCGTTGGGTAAATGCGACTGCTAATGCAACGGTGACTGTAACGGGCGAACCTTCAATTAATATTGTAAAGACCGCGGATCCGACAATGATAGAGAACGGGGGATTAGTAACCTATACATATAATGTGACAAATACGGGGGATGTTACTTTAAAAAATATTGTGCTGGTGGATGACAAACTGACGCCAAAGGGAATACAGATTGTTTGTCCTCCGCAAACCACACTTGCGCCAAATGAAAGCATGATATGTATTGCAACAACAACTCTAATTTTCGACCCGTTGGATTATCTTCCCGTACCGGGCGGCGGCGGCACAACCGTGCCCGCATCAAGCCAGCAGAAGGTTGACGGTTTGATTGGAGAAGGGGAATATGCTAATGGAAGCGAATTGCGTTATTTTACGCAGGATATAGGACCCGAGGAATGGGTTGGGAAATTATATACAAACTATAATAACACTACAGATACCTGGTATTTTGCGTTTGCATACAATCCCGATGTGGTCAATGACAATTCTTATGCACCAAGCGGAACCAAACTCAAGACCTGGCAGTGGAAGAAAAATGAATATAGAGAGGAAGGGCAGGAGCACAAATTTGATGAGTTACTGGGAAGCGACCATTTAAAAGCCAGGATTTATGACCGTGCCGGAAACGAGGTGCTGGATTTCCGCATAGATTTGATAGCAAAAGATACAAGTACCGGCGAGTATGGTTCTTGCGGGCATGATAAGGATTTAAGTCCTTACAAGGATAAATGCGAGGCGGATGTGATGTTTGGTGATTCCGCAATGATACTTGATTCCGCGACATCTCTTGAATGGAACATGCAGAATTCCAGTTATCCGAACGCGGCAACAAAGTCCCCGGACATAAACGATACGTTGTATACAGAAAACGGAACATATCAGGTAACGGAGAACAATGCAAGCGGCGATCCATACCTATGGGAATTTATGATGATTTATGAATGGAAGATTGACGGTTCGGTACTCGGAGGAAACGGTTTAGGATATGTGGACATACATGACGTGCATAATTCACCATATAAGATATATAGCGGGCAGGTGGTGATAGGCGTGACAAATGTCGCTAACGTAACGGGGGAGGGAGGCGGCAAGACCGTATCAGACAGCGATAACGCAACCGTGCTTGTAACGGTAGCGTACCCCGACGGTACATTGGTGGTTGTTGAACCCGAACTTGAGCCTTTGCCTTCAATTGACGTTGTGAAAACCGCAAATCCGACAATGATACAAAACGGAGAGGAAGTAACCTACACTTATGTTGTGACCAATACAGGAGCTGCTGTTTTAGGAGATATTGTGCTGGAGGACGACAAACTTGGAGCAATAGATTGCCCATACACAATACTTGTACCTGGAGGAAGCATGACCTGTACAAAAACAACAACAATAAATGTTAACACATCAGAGCATTTCCCTACGACCGCAAGTACATCTGCCCAGGAGGTTGACGGCTTGATCGGGGCGGGCGAATACGATGGAAGCGTTCCTTTATTTTTTACCCAGGATGCAGGACCTGATAAACATGTTGGAACATTGTACTCAACCTACGACAACGCCGCTGACATATGGTATTTCGCGTTTGCATACAACCCCGACGTGGTAAATGACAACTCCTATGCTCCAAAGGGAACCAGGCTAAAGACCTGGCAGTGGAAGAACGGCGGGTTTAATAAAGATGGAAACGAGCACAAATTTGATGATTTACTGGGAAGCGACCATTTAAAATGCATGATCGAAAATGGTGCCGGAAACAAGGTGCTGGATTTCAGTATAGATCTAATAGCAAAAGATACAAGCACCGGCGAGTATGGTTCCGGAGGGCATGATTGCAGTGTTTATAACGATAAATGTGAAGGTGATTTGATGTTTGGTGACGGTTCGATGATACTTGATTCCGCTACCTCCCTGGAATGGAACATGCAGAAATCCGGTTTTAACGAGGCGGATAAAAGGTCCCCGTACATAGATGAAGCAGAATATCTGGCAACAGGAGAATATGTGGTAACAGAGTCGTACGAATGGGAATTTACGATGATTTACGAATTCGCGATTAACGGTTCAGTGCTTGGAGAAGAAGGTTTAGGTAAAATAGACATACATGATGTGCATAATTCACCCTATAAGACATACAGCGGCGGAGCAATACCGGGTGTGATAAATGTTGCTACCGTAACAGGTGAGGGAGGCGGCAAGATAGTAACAGATAAAGACGATGCGGTTGTGGGTATAGAGGCGATCCCCCCGGTTGGCATTCCGGAACCTCCGAAAATGACAATAAACAAGGAAGTAATAGAAGTGAAATACAGAATAACTTACACCAACATAGGAACTTCGGATGCTGATGTAGTAATTACAGACACAATACCTGCAGGAAGCACTTACATAATCGATACCTGCGGAGGAACAGAAAGCGGGGGAGTTGTAACGATGGACATAGGAACAGTTGCAGCAGACGGCGGCGGGTCATGCGACATAACAATTGGAGTTGAGGGCTTAAGCGGATTGCTGACCAATTCAGCGGCACTTGACTATAGTATGGGAGGTGTCTCGTTCCCGGCTGTAGGCGATACCGCAGGCATAACCCTGTGAAGCAAGATACGGGGGGATTTTAATTCCCTCTTTTTTATTTTTTATAATTTTTAATAACAAGAAAGAATTGATAAATCTAACGAATAAATTTAAGATTATAGTTGCAGCGGTTCTGATATCGGTAACTATTGCGGGAGTGTATTACTGCCTGAACAATGATGATAAATCCATAAAAAACCCCGTAAAGTTGTCCTATGATTTATATGTCGGCAGCGAGATTAACGGGCACTCTACGGTAACGATCTCTGAAATAAAAGACAGCGGCTATGAATTAAATATAACGACGATCCACGATACGGGCAAAACAATAAAATCCACCTATTCGGCACACACAAACCAGGAGTTTGCACCGTTATCTGTCCTCTATAAAGATAATTCTACCGCTCCCATGCTTCCGGAAAGGGTTTTGGATGTAAAATTTAAAGACAATTCGGCATTGATATATACCAAATACATTGAAACAACAGCCGACGGATTAAGCAAATCATATTCGATCGTTGAGAGAAACGAGACAGTGAAGATAAAGAAGGATACATACGCGCAGATGATAGTCAGGTTTTTGAAGATAAGGGATATTGATCTGGAGGAAAATTATATGGAGCAATTTGCATTGGTAAATCAAAATATGACGATTGAAGTCGCGGGAAAGGAAACCGTTAAGACGCCCGCGGGAAGTTTTGAATGCTGGAAGATAAGGGAGATTTTATATAAACCGGATAAAACAGAACATTCAACTGTATGGCATTCGACTGACCATGATATCCCGGTTAAGATAAAAAATGAAGACACGGGGGTTTACCAGGTATTGACAAATTATCAGGGTTTTTGATGTCATTTCCCAGTTGATAATCCCAAAATTGACTGATTTTGCAAAAATTGCGATTTTTGTTTTCTGTTTATGTATCCGTTAATATTTTTATCTCCTCAAATTTGTATATGATAAAGCACTTCATTCTAACTTGATATTATTTATTGTCACTGTGACATTTAATGTTTTTTATTAAAGTATCATCCAATAAAATATAAAAATATAAAAATGGACAAAAAAATAAAAAAGAGGAAGGAATATTTTGGAATTAAGCTGGGAGCAGTGTGTTTATTGATTTTTAGCGCAGTTGTTCTTGCAAGCACGGCAGTGAATGCCGGATGCTTGGGGCTGACTAAAACTGCAGATCCGGATACTATCCAGATTGGAGAGAGTGAAGTGACCTATACATATACCATGACAAATAATTGCGGGGGTACAATGACAGATATCAGTTTAACTGATGATCCTGCACCGGATTCCGGCATTACTTGCTCTTGGCCGGGTGGCCCCTCATTGGAAAGGCTATTGTTCGATGGTGAGACTGCGACCTGCACTGCAACCACTACTCTAACGGGTGGATACGCAGGTCAAACAATCAACAATACGGCAAATGCAATCGGTCATGTCGAGTTGCTGGGAGGTTGGGTAGATGCGACCGCCGATGCAACGGTGACTGTAAAAGGTGGGTGCGTGTTCCTTATCATCGACGAGGACAGCATAGACAACGGCAATCCACCCAATTTCTTCTCTGATGTGGAGGTGAACGATCAGATCGCCGATATCGGACTTCGGGAGCCGCTACCAGCCTTCGCAGGTGATAATGTAGGTAAAGAGATCACTCTTTTTACGGGCGAAGTGGGAGATGAAGGGTGGTTCGCACCGAAGGTCATTCCCGCCGAGTGGGATGCTGCGGGACCCACGGGTGACGGGTTGCAGAACTACGTCTTGGCAGGTCCCGGCTTAGGCACCCCGGATGCCGATGGAGACAGGGAGGCTCTTCTGGACAAGATCCCGGATGTGACCCCTCTGCGGGCAACGGGGCTTAAAATGCTGGAGGGTCAGACGATATGCGCGGTGGTTTACGACAGCGATGTCAGCATCAACTACGACCCGCTGGACGGCAGCCTTAAAGGAGATAACCTGGGGATTGTGGCATTTGAGGTTCTTAATGTGGAGCAGTTGTTTGGTTACTCATCTTCATCCCTTCCGAAAGTGGAAATCAAGATATTGAATGCCGATACGGTCTTT
>MCBC01000151.1 GCA_001723855.1 Candidatus Altarchaeales archaeon WOR_SM1_86-2
GAATTAAATAAACTCAAAAGAATTAAACAGGGATTAATGCAGGATTTACTTACCGGGAAAGTAAGAGTTAACCATTTAATAAATGATGCGGCAGCATGATGGTAACTAATAAACCTCAATTAGCAGAATGGGAAAAAAGAATATATGAAGTATCTGAATTATAATCTGAATTAAACTCATATTTAGAATCTAATGAATAACAATAGAATAAACATGAAAGAAACGAAACAATTGGTTATAGCAGACAACGAAGTTGAGAAATCAAAATTAAAAGGATATGATGAATTGTTATATGACATAGGGGGTTTGCTTGAGAGAGCAAAATACGCAGTTTACAAAACAGTTGATAATATCCGCGTCCAGACATATTGGCAGATTGGGGAGAGAATTGCAAGAGAGGAATTAGGACACATAGATAAGCCGGAATATGGAGAGAAGTTACTAAAACTACTTGCAAAGGATCTGAACATTGCATGGAGAAATATGTATAATGCAGTGTTGTTTTATAAGAGGTATCCAATATTGCAGACAGTGTCTGCAAAATTAAGTTGGTCACATTATGTAGAACTAATTAGTATACAAAATGATAAGGAAAGAGAGTTTTATGAAAACAAAATCGTACAAAATGCGTGGAGTATTAGAGAACTCAGAAAACAGATAAAATCAAATCTCTACGAAAAAACACTAAAAGAAGGAAAATCAGTTGCTGTTGCACCATTACATATAAAACCAATTATTCCGGAAGAAGTATTCAAGAATTCCTATAATTTTGACTTCTTATCTTTGCCTGAAATATATAGTGAAAAAGATATTGAAAACGAATTACTTTTCAAAACAGAACAATTACTTCTTGAATTCGGCACTGATTTTGCACTCCTTGCCCGTCAAAAACAAGTAATCATCGACGGCGAATATCACACGATTGATATAGAACTATATCACCGGGGAATTCCCTGCATCATATTAGCGGACTTAAAAATAGGAAAATTCAAATCAGAATATGTCGGGCAGATGAATAAATACTTAAATTATTACAAGGAAAATAGGAAATATGAATGGGAACTTGACCCTGTTGGTTTGATAATTTGTGAATATAAAGGTAAAGAAGAAGTTCATTACGCTTTAGGTGGTTTAAGTAATAAGATTTTTGTTGCAGAGTATAAAGCGAAATTGCCCAAGGAAGAAGAAATTAAAAAAAGGTTGAAAGATATTAGATGAAATTTGTACATTAATGTAATTGTAAAAGTAATAAAAAAATAAAAATGAAAGAAAAAAAGAAGTCGCAGGTAAAATCCGACTATGTTTTATTTTTAAATGAAATCAAACAAAAAATCACAAGATCGCGGATTAAAGCATGTTTTATATGAAATATAAGGATTATCCAAATCTCCAACAACCTGTTGGAGAATTGCCATGAGGGTATCTCTGCACCTCTGCGGACTTTAACTACCACAATATTTGAGAATAATGACAATAAATCAATCAAAACACGGGCTTCATGAAAAGGAATATGTGGAAGAGCCATTCCTTGAAACATTAGATAAATTAGGTTGGGACATCATAAGATTAAAAGGACCTCTTGAAGGACAGCAGACACCAGACCAGAGTTTTAGAGAGGATTTTTCTCAGGTGATATTAAGACCGAAATTAGTTGAAGCACTAAAAAAGATTAACCCGTTCCTGGAAGATGACCAGACTGATGAAGTGATAAGAAGATTAACTCATTTCTCAAGTAAGGATTTAATCAATGTGAACCAGAAAGTTTTAGACCGGATATTAGAAAATACAAGCGTAACGGAAAACAGAAAAACAGGAGAGCAAAGCCCGACAGTAAAATATATTGATTTTCAACACCTAAAAAATAATAATTTCACGGCAATATCCCAGTTTAAGGTAAGGATTAAAGGAACCGAAAAACATATTTACCCTGACATTACTTTGTTCATAAACGGAATTCCTGTTGTTGTGGTGGAATGCAAGTCACCGAAAGAAAATGATGCAATGGGCTCGGCAATTGAACAATTATTGAGGTATTCAGAACAAAGAGGAGAGGAAAAAGAAGGGAACAAAAACCTGTTTTACTTTAACCAGTTTGTTGTTGCCACATGCAGGAATCGGGCAAAGTTCGGGACAATCTCATCGAAAATAGAAAAATACTTTTTCAGGTGGACTGACCCGTATCCAAGAAATTTATCCGATATTTCAGAACAGGGAACCCCAAACGACCAGTTAAGATTAATCTATGGAATGCTTGATAAAAATAATCTGTTGGATTTGATTAAAACATACACGATATTTAATGAAGATGATAAGGGACATACAATTAAAATTGTTGCAAGGTACCAGCAGTTCAGGGCGGTTAAATTAATCAAACAGAAACTAATAGAAGGGAAGAACAAGAAGGAAAGAAGCGGTATAATATGGCATACGCAAGGATCGGGGAAATCTCTTACCATGATGTTTACTGTAAGAGAGATGTATCAAAATCCTAAACTGCAAAATTGGAAGGTTGTCTTTATAACAGATAGGAAAGACCTTCAAAGGCAGTTAAGTAAAACCGGGGAAAAAATCGGGTTTACAATTCATGTAGCAGATAAAATTTCTAAATTAAAAGAACTGTTGAAAACAGAAAATTCTGATTTGGTAATGGGAATGATCCATAAATTTCAGGAAAGAGAACTTGCTGAAGTCTTTCCGGTATTAAATAAAAGTCCAAATATTCTTGTTATGGCTGATGAAGCCCATAGAACTCAATATTCTCTACTGGGTGCGAATTTAGATAAAGCTCTTCCAAATGCCACCGAAATAGCATTCACGGGAACACCTATTGAAAAAACAGAAAAGAAATATGGGGATTATATTGATAAATATACTATGAAGCAGTCGGTAAAAGACGGGGTAACTTTAGAGATAGTATATGAAGGAAGAAGTAATGAAGTTGATGTAAAAAACAGGGAAGAGATGGATAAGTATTTTGCTGATGTCTTCTCGGAGTATAATATTGAAGAAAAATTGAAAATCCTTGGCTATGGCACAAGAAAAGCATATCTTGAAGCAATGCCTGTGATAGAAGCAAAATCTAAAGACATGATTGACCATTATGTTTCTGAAGTTTTTCCAAACGGATTTAAAGCTCAGATAGTTACAGTATCAAGAGAGGCTGCTGTAAGATATAAGAATGCAGTGGATAGAGCATTAAAAGAAAAAATAGGGGATTTGGAAAAAGACAATCCTCAACTAATTGATATAGAATTACTAAAAAAATTAAAGACCGCCGTAATTATTTCTAAAGGCGATCAAAATGAAGAAGAACATTTTAAAGAACATTCAGACGAAAAAAATCAGGAAAAACAAATAGACGATTTCAAAAAATCTTTTGATACGGATAAAGATAAGGGAAAGACAGGTATTTTAATAGTTAATGAAATGCTTCTTACAGGGTTTGATGCTCCTGTTGAGCAGGTAATGTATCTTGACAGGGTTATTAAAAATCATACTCTTCTTCAGGCAATTGCAAGGGTTAACAGGATTGGCAGTGAAGGGAAAGATTGTGGTTTTGTAATTGATTATGTTGGTGTTGGAAGGCACCTTAAAGAAGCATTGGATGAATACGAAGATAAGGAACAAAACGAAATTATTGGAAGCTTACGAAATAAAGATGATGGGATAAATGAATTGAAAGATAAGCACGATAAGCTAATAGAGTTTATTAAAAATCAAGGCATAAAAGACCTTGAGGATTATGATTCATTCTATGACTTATTTTATGATGAAAAAATAAGGTTTGATTTTATTGAAAAATACAGGGAATATACAAAGGCATTAAATAAGGTTTTTCCAAAAAAAGAAGCTCTGGACTATATGAAATATTTTGAGAAGATTTCAGAAATCAATGCAATGGCGTATCAACATTTAAGGGATAAAAGGCTGAGTATGAAGGGAATCCCAAAAAAATTAAGGGTTGTAGTTGATAAATACTTGGAGTCAAAAGGAATAACTCAAAAAGTTGAGCCGATTTCTATTATAGACAATAACTTCCAGAAGCAGGTAAATAAAAATAAAAGAGTAAAAACAAAAGCCGCTGAAGTGGAACACGCGGTTAGGGATTTCATAAATGAACATTATGATGAAGACCCGGATTTATACGCTTCATTTTCAGAAGCACTTGAAGTAATCTTGAAGGAATTCAAAGACAATTGGAATGAAATTTACAAAAGATTAGAGGAGTTAAGACAGAGAATTAAAAATAAGGATAAAGAAAAGACCTATGGGCTTCACAAGAAAAAAAACTGCCCCTAATTTCTGGAATAACCCGATAGCAATAAGCAGAATGAAGGGGGAGATTCAAGAGGTTTTGATATCTAAAGAATTTAGCTCACTTCCGGATATATTCAACAAAAGGAACGAGATTATAAGTCGTATTGTGGAAATATCGGAATCGAATAATGATATAATATTATACTCTGATTAAAATGAATTTTGATTATTCAGTTCAGTTTGGAAATCGGAAAACTTTTGGAATAGTGATTGAACGAGATAAGAGCATTTTAGTTAAAGTACCTAAAAATGCGAAGAATGAAAAGATAGATGAATTTGTGAATAAAAACAAATACTGGATATACAAAAAATTAAACAATAAGCAAAAATACAAAGACATACCTGAAAAAGAATTTGTTTCAGGCTCATCCATATTATACTTGGGGAGAAATTATAATCTTGACATTGATTCATATAATCATGAAGGGATAAAGTTTAATGGTAAGTTTTTGTTATCAAAAAAAGAAAGAGAAAATGTAAACAAACTTTTCAAAAAATGGTTCATGCAAAAATCTGAAGAAAAAATTTATCCTCTGGTTAAAGTTCATGCAAAAAATCTTGGGGTTGAATTTAATAAAGTCGGAATTAAAGATTTTAAATATCGTTGGGGGTCATGCACACCAAATAATAATCTTTATTTTAATTGGCGATTAATAAAAGCCCCCCTAAGCGTAATAAACTATGTTATAATCCATGAACTCACGCATTTACTTGAAACAAATCATACAAAGAGATTCTGGAATATTATAAAATCACAAATGCCAAAATATGAAGAAGCAAGAAATTGGTTAAAAGATAATGGTCAGGTATTAGAAATAGAATTTGAATCTAATCAAACAAGAATATGAATGGTTTATAAAAAGGGTATATAATGCCCCCGAAGAAACAACTCACGCTCCCTATCGGTTGTTTGGTGCTATCGCACTCCGATAACAGTGGGTAAAAGAGAAATCAAAGATTTGCCCAAATTTTGGCTACTCCAAAACTTCTTTTACCCACATTTCGTTATATAATCAAAAAATTAATCTTCAGTTAAATTTAATTTAAATAATTATCTGTGCATTTAAGAGCGAAGCGAGTAAATGCTTGAACGATAGTGAAAGCATTAGGGGGTTGAAAACCCCCTGACTCATTATG
>MCBC01000152.1 GCA_001723855.1 Candidatus Altarchaeales archaeon WOR_SM1_86-2
ATAAATCCTTATGTTGACTAAGGGATGGTATCTCTACCAAACTGGTTCAGTTTTGTTTGAATTTCCCCACTGCTTGTGAATGTGGAAAGTACTGACATGTATGTTGGTTGAATGTCTGGGTTCTGTATCATCTCGAATATACTCCCCACTTCTTCAAGCATTCTTATTAGCTTATCTAATGCATGTTTGCCTATTGCAGGCACATGCCAGAATAATGTTTTCTTTGTGATGCCTTTAACGATCTTCTCAACCCTTGATACAAGCCAGCTGAATTTACGGTCTATTCTGTGATATATTTGATGTCTGCTCAATTTCGTCATGTCCTGCAGGTCTTTATTCTTAAAGTTTGTTCCGACTCTCTTGTATATGGCCCTTAATAGGTCCGTATCCTTCTCGCTTCTAAAGAAATTCTTTATGTGTTTGATAAAGTCCCTGGGTATGTAACCTCGCAACTTTACCGGTCTGGTTAGCTTTGCTAATGATTGGTAAATTTCTTGTGCATGCTCCATAAGGGGTTTTATTGTTCTTCTGTCGAATCCATTGTTTTTCATCCAGTTGAGTTTTAGTCTCAATCCATCAAGCATCTTTGCATGGAAGATCGGTATGCCGTCTTTTTCTTCTATCCTCCATTCCTTGAATAATCTTGCGTTAGCTATCATCCACGTAAATACCGTTTCTTCGGCTTCCCATGGAGTCTTCATTTTGATTTCATGCGGGATCTCAACCTGATTAAAGCTTATGCTTGCGTTCTTATATGATTCATGAAAGTCAGGTAGTAGTTCATGGATGACTGGATCGACAACATCCCGCATCAATCGATCCTGGTCAAAGATATGGTATGCTATGGTTGGGATTGCACCCTCCGGCACATCCAATTCTTCAAAGACGTTGTCTTGCCCCTCCGGGATTTTATAATGTATGCCGTGTCTGTCACAATGCCTCCTTAGCATGCGATTAAAGTTCATATAGATCAAAATCGAGAAGGGATACCATTCGATGACCCTCGCGGTGATAGGGCCGCAGGATAGATGGTCCAACTGTACAAGATGTCCTGGAACGGAATGATCAGAATCCATGAAGCGTTCCCTTTTCTGTTCAACGTCATAGCCCTGCTTCATTAAATCATCCAATCGGTTTCTCATTGATCTTGTTATGTTGCGGGGATGCATGTCGGTAACTTCATCCGTGCCAAGATACCGGGCAGAAGACAGCAACTCACGGGATGTTACTGTTATTCCCACCCGATCAAGACTAATATTTATATTTGGAAAGTCTAATAATTTTATGTCGGGGGGACTAGCTATTGGAGAGTAGGACCAATATCCAACTCTCATTCGTTTCCTGGGTTGGTTCTCCCCGGCATTCGCATTCATCTTAATCACATCATATTTTTATTGTTAGGAATCTGGGGGGATAGAAATAAATATTTAAAAAGTGCGCCTATATTCCCAATGTATGTAGCAAACTTTGGATATGCGGGTAAAATATTGACAAATTCATTCGTTTGATCTGGTTAAAGAAGAATTAGAGGAAGTTGATAAGGAGCATGGGGGCGGTCCCGAAACTGACAGGGAAAAAGAGCGACGAGAAAAGTATGCAAAATTGCATGGAAGTGACAGGGACGAACAGGATGAATGATAAGGGAAATGGATCCAATATTTCGTGCAGGACGCGCACTTGGGCAATCTGAAATCCTTCGCTTAGAGGGAAAAAACGGAGTTGCGTATGTAAATAAGGCGGCAGCTGAATTGAAGCGTTCTAGAATTCGTGGTCTTGATGGGGTGTCCACCCACCTCCAAGGAATCGCCAGCAACTGGAAAGGGCGATCAAGCGAACTGCCTGGTATCACCCCCGCTATTCAGGCACACGGGGGGAGAACTTATCAAGCCGTGAGTTGTGGACTACTACTGGGCTTGGCTATGGAGGCTTGCCGCCAAGCAGGGAAAGATACCGTGACATCAAGGGCTAAGAATCAAATCGTGACCTGGCTAAAATCCGCAAGCGACCATGCATATGCCTTAAAAGCTCAAGGTTTGGTCAAACATATGGGGGATTACAGACCTAATTTCAATCGCGTAATCGCACCAATCCAGGTAGTAAAAAGAAGTTCTGAGCTACGTAATCACTACCGGTTCGTAGAAAATCTTTCCAATACAATCGGGAACGCAATACGTTAGTCCCGGCATTGGAGCTAAAATTAGATCCTGCATAGAGGGGCATAGTTTACTTTACACATTCATAATAAAAAATATAACTCCAAAAACCCTTACTCCTCGGCTTTTGGATACTTGCTGGATTTTTTAGCGCTGAATCTCGGCAAACTCAGGGGCACGGGCAGGCGCAGTTTCTTTGCCACACCAATCGCCTCGACCATCGTGTTTTGAAACACAAAGTTCATTATATCTTCAACCGCTTCCGGCTCCAATTCGATCTCCTTCTTTTCCTCGTGGACCAGTTCATCAATGTTGGGGCTGTAATAAATCAGATTGCCCTCCAGTTTTATATTCCCGACCTCGGGCTTATATGCCCCCTCAAATTCAAAATTCGCTATTATGTGGTCACCTATTGTCTCATTGGTCGCCTTCTTTAAGGACACTATCCTGAAATTCGGCGTCAAATTAACCTTTCCAACATCCCCAGCGGTCCTTTCCCCAACTATCTTGTTTATTCTAAAATTTGCAATCATTTTTTTGTTATTAGTTTAATTATTTAAAAATAAAAAGCAAATGAATCAAAAAAAATTAATGTCCTTGGCGGAGAAATTTGGAACCCCACTGTATGTTTATGACGAGAACGGGATAAGGGAGAATTACAGGAAATTTTATTCTGCATTTAAATCAAGGCACGGCAAGGTGAAGGTGTGTTATGCATACAAGGCAAACTCGAACCTTGCGATATGCCACATTTTAAGGCATGAAGGGGCGGAAGCAGATGGTTTTGTCCGCCGGTGAACTCCTCACCGCTTTAGAGGTCGGAATCAAGCCGGAGGATATGATCCTGACTTCTACATCCAAAACCGAAGATGAGGTGAAGCTCGCCGTTGATAAGGATGTTACGGTAAATATCGATTCCATGAATGAATTAAAAACCGTAAATGAGATCGCAAAAAAGAGGGGTAGGAAGGCGAAAATATCCATAAGGGTAAACCCCTGGGTTGATCCAAAAACCCACCCGAAGATCGCCACCGCTCTGAAAGAATCAAAATTTGGTTTGCATATGGAGAATAATTTAGCATTCAATGCCTATAAAATGGCAGGCAAAATGGATAACGTCAAAATAGAAGGCATTCACATGCTATAGGCTCGCAGATACTGGAGGTTAAGCCTTATAGAGGCCATGGAAAAGATGATCTTTTTTATTTCGGACCTGTAGAAAACCCCGGGAATAAAACTAAGGTTTATAGATGTTGGCGAGGGGCTTGGAATTTCCTATACCAGGGAAAAGATTATCGGCCCTGATGATCTCGCTGAAGTTGTTGTAACGGAAATTAAAAGGATTGGTTATGGGATTGAAATCTGGTGCGAGCCCGACAGATATATCGTGGGGGATGCGGGGGTTTTACTTGCGGGGGTCCAGAGCGTTAAGGAAACGCCCTACAGGAAATTCATCAATGTTGACTGTGGTTTTGCCGCCCTGCTGAGACCCGCGATGTATGACGCATACCACAGGGTGCATATCGTAAACAAGATTGATAAGGAAGCAGGGGAAATTTATGACATCGCAGGCAATTTATGCGAATCCGGGGATATTTTAGCAAAAGGGAGAAAATTGCCGAAAGCTGAGAAAGGGGATCTGATCGCGATCCTTGACACCGGAGCATACGGCTTCGCGATGTCGAGCAACTATAACCTGCGTCCGAGGCCGGCAGAAATTCTAATAAGGCAGGATGGTTCGACAGAGATCATAAGGGAAAGGGAGGATTATGAGAATATGCACAGTCACCAGAGGGTGCCGGAAAATTTACTAAAGTAACTTTTTTAAGTTTAAAAAAAAACAATGGAAAAAAAATTAATTACTCGGACATCTCCATGCCTTCATCCCAGTTAACTCTTGCAGGGGGCAATATCTCCGCTCCTGTGATGCCGTACTCTATTACCCTCTCCCCTCCGCTCTCCAGCAATCCAATCTCCCAGGTGATTTTATTCTTCTTTTTCTTGGCCTCCACACCCGGAGCCTCTTCAACTTTCACTTCAGCATCTTCGGGAATAACATCCTCAACGGTAACGCCTTCCAGATCCTTCTTTGTTCCATTCTTAACCGTGATCATCACCCTGTCATCAACCCTTTCCTTTGTTATTGTCACTTTTCCTCCTCTGCGAAGGAGTAAGAACAGAATCAACAGTATTATCAATATCAATAGGATCAGGAGGATCCACATCCACGGCAGCCCTGGAGGCTTTTCTACACACTTGCCGTCCTCGCAAATCTCTCCAGCTCCGCAGTCTGCATCCGATACACACTCCGGTGGTTTGGGTGTTGCCAATGCACTCATTTGAGCGTCCTTATATCCGTCTTTATTTGCACCTATGGTTATGCTGCCGGAAGCAGGTGGTTTAAACCTGACCATACCGTTTTCATCCGTTGTATGGGTTTCTTTTGTTCCATCCCCGTGTGTTGCCGTTACCGTGGCATCCGGGACGGTATCTCCGTTCTCATCCAACACAGTATACTCAACTTCCTCACCGACCTCTACCTCGGATGGTCCGATGATGTTAAGCCCCAATATCTTTGGGACACATTCATGGTCCTCGCACACCTCATTTGCCTCACAATCCGCATCAACACAGCACTCATATGCTGTACATTCATGGTCGGATATCTCCCCGCATGGACATTCCACTGGAACGCAGTTGAATTCATCCGAGCAGTATTCATCGTCCGCGCATTCCGTATCATTCGTGCATTCCTTCTCAATAATATAGAGTGTATCGGTTGCGTCATTGTAGGTGCCCATCGATGCAGTTATATCATGCCTCCCGTCCACCTCCGGCGTGAACTCCACTTCTCCATTCTCATCTGTGACATAGTGTACAGACATCTGCATAGGTACGGAATAAACCGCTACGGTTGCGCCAACCAGAGCTGAGCCGGTATCTGCATCCGTGACCGTTATAATAACGCTTTCACCAATATACTGGCCCTCGACATCAATGTTCATGTCCTTCTTTTCTGCTATAACGCCGCCGGGGAGGCCTCCGCCTCCGCCCCCGCCGCCACCATATGTATAATAGGCTATATAACAATCACAATTTTCATCTATTCGATTGTTGGGCTGCTCAACCGCTCCTGGATTGATACGTGCGTCATCATCATCACAGTCCGCATTACCACCATACTCAACAATGCAGGATTCAGTATCCTTATCCCAGCATCTTGACGGACATTCATCATATATCTCCACCAGACTGCCGTCAGTTGTGCTAGTTCCACATGTCGTATAAGTATCCTTATCTTTATCAAAATCCTCATCAATTTCGCCATCGCCATCGTTATCACAGCCGTCACATTCTTCACTGCAACCGCTGTAGTTTACGGTTGTGTTAAATGTTTTTGTAGCAGTATAAGAGATGTTATTGAACTTAGTTTGTATTGTTAGGTTGTAGGTTCCGTTAACCTCGCATGGAGCGCCCCCCTCTATTATGTAGGTGTAATTATTATTGCCGCCATATCCCGTGCAGTCATTATCATTCGTTTTGGTCATATTCACCGTAAATTTTGGCGGTGCGCGGCACCAGTCTTTCTGAACACAACTATGCCCCCAATCTGAAGAGCACTTACAACAGTAAGATCCTGCATATATGTTACCTGGAACCGAACAATTACTAACACTGCTGCCGTTATCCAGCCATAAAAACGTAGTGTCCTCGTCCGTGTTACATGTCGTCTCACCCGTAATATTCACATACACAGTAATCACCATGTCTTCTCCGGGACAATACTCGTCCTTGTCGGTATCTATAGAAACCGTAACAGCAGCAGAACCAATACTTGAGAGCATAACCATACTCATAATCCATATCAATACCCATTTACCAATTTTTTTGTTCATTTTTATTTTAATTTTTTGATAAAACTTTTTTTCCAACACGTTTTTTAGGCTAGATTAAAACATATCGTATATGCAACAATAGCCATAAACGTACATAATAAAGGAATAATGACGGTGGACGACGTGCTGACAAATGATCTGGATATACGGTTTCTCATGTCTGCTCCAAGAATTTCTCTCAGCGCCAACAGGACAATCAGAGTTAAAACTATCACAAGTCCCATATCCAGCACAGAACTCCCGGTAACAACAACGGTTGTGGTTGTGGTTGTTGTGGTTGTAACTGCCGTTGTAGTGGTTATCATTTTTTTATTTTTATATATATATGCATTTGAAATATATAAAATGAATATATAAATACTTTTGTGATTTTTAATAATTTGCATTTGAAATATATAAATACTTTTGTGATTTTTAATAAGAATTCTAGAGAACTAATTCCGTTTTTTCTTATTCATCCAACACAAAACCTTCTCTATTTCCCTTATGTCCAGTGAGAGTTTATATTCTTCCTCCAAGCCCTTCCTTATCTCATCCGCATCTTTTTGATAAAACTTTTTTATAAAAAGTTTTTTACCTAACCTTTCGATCAGATTGCTCACATCCTCGACAAAATTCCATGGGTATATAACCCACACCCATTGTTTGCTCCTATCAACAACTTCCGTGTAAAAATCCGGTTTGACTTTAGAGGTGTTTACATAATGCAGGGCTGCGATTTTTATTTCACATGGATTGAGGTCATCCAGATAATCCCTGGAAACCCTCAAACTATCCCCGGTATCTGCAATATCATCCACCATCAAAACTTTCCTTCCTTCTAACCCTGCATTGATCCCGTGCTTTATTTTCGCCCTCTTATCCCTGGTCGCTGTGATCCCCCAGTGCTCAACCCGGATGCTGACTAAATCCTTGATCCCTAAAAAATCGCTCAAATTCATCGCAGGAACCAGACCGCCTCTTGCTAACGCGACTATAATGTCCGGCCCAAACCCCTGGTCGGCAATCATTTCTGCCAGCTGCTCGCTTAACTGTCTTGCATGTTCCCATGTAACAAGATCGCACCTGAATTTTTTTGGCATGTTTTATGATTTTATTTACCATTTACATTAAAGAATAACAAAAAATATTAAAACATTAACTCCAGTGCATTAGCAAACTGTTTGCATAATTCATCAGAGCCGACCAAAAAGATCTCCTTTACCCCCCTGTTTTCGGAGTCAATGAATTTCTTTATCGTATCGACCATAAATTTGGCAGCCGCGTCCTTGGGCATTCTCCCGACCCCGGTGCCCATCCCAGGGAAAGCGACCCTTTCCACCCCGTTTTCCGCCGCACACTCCAGAGCTGCAAGAGTCGCTTTTCTAATCCTTTCCCCTGTACTCGGTTCCACGGCATTTTTCATTGTCGGGGAATGAATGATAAAATCAACCCCTAATTTCCCGGCGGTTGTCGGGACTGCTTTCCCAATTGGTATCGGTGCCTTTTCAATCGCCTCATCCTCAATCTCTTTACCTCCCGCGCTCATTATAGCCAACGCCACTCCCCCGCCCATCGTCCCCATGGAGTTGGCGGGATTTACTATCGCGCTTATCCCATCAATACCTAATCTGGTTATGTCCCCGCGTTTTACGGCGATCCTTACCCCCCCGTACTTCACAAACATTGTCTTTTTAATAGATTAATAGATTAACGGTAAAAAATTATAAAATGGGTAAAATTGATTTTGAAAAGGAGGTTATGGAGAAAGATGCATTGAACAGGATAATGTGGGACCCGAAATTGAATCCCGATGATTTTGAGATCTGTTATGCGGACAGATCCGAGCTTAAAAGGGTTAATTTCAGCGATATCCGGGTGGACGGGGATTTTATGGTTATGGGGGACAAGATAATACCGGTACATAGGATAAGGAAAATTATCCGTAAAGGCAGAGTTGTCTGGGATAAAAGGAGGGTTTAAATTTTATTCAAAATTAAAAAAGAATAAGAATTCTAAAATAACCCCTTCTTATGAGCCAACTCGGCGTTCAGAACACTTGCTCCGGCAGCACCTCTTATCGTGTTGTGCGATAAGCAGGTGAACTTCAACAGTTTTCCTTTCTTCTTTAACCTCCCAACTGAAACGCTCATCCCATTGCCCAGCATACGGTCCTTCCTCGGCTGCGGTCTGTCCTCCTGATCAAAAACAATTATCGGCTTCTTCGGGGCAGTTGGAAGTTTCATTTCCTGCGGCAGACCCTTGAAATTTCCCATTGCCCTCTTTACTTCATCGAGCTCAAAGTCCTTTTCTGTCTTAACGAAAACCGACTCGGTATGCCCATCCATAACATTCACCCTGTTGCAGGAAGCGCAGATGTCAAACTCCGCTCCAAGAATCTTTAACGCCTCCTCCTCTACCTTTTCCTCCTCATTTTTGATAAACGGGATAACATTGTCGATTATTGCCATGCTCGGCACCCCATCATACCCTGCCCCGGATAATGCCTGCATTGAAGCCATATGCACCGCTTTAATACCAAAATTATCAAGTATCGGTTTCAGGGGGATGGTAAAGCCAATGGTCGTGCAGTTTGGATTTGTCACTATGAACCCATTCCAGCTGCGGTTTTTCTTTTGTTTTTCTATTAAATCAAGCTGCTTCGGATTTATCTCCGGGATGATCAGCGGTACATCCTCTTTCATCCTGTAAGTCGATGTGTTTGAAAATACCGGTATGTGATGAGCGAATGCTGCTTCAACCTCCAGTGCTATATCCGACGGAATGGCAGAGAATGCCAGATCAAGGTCACAGGAGGAAAAGATTTCATCTCTTCCCTCTTCATCCATCCCCGACACTTCCATCTCTGCAATATCCCGCGGCATCTCCCCGGACAGGTACCATTTCGCAACTTCCTTATACATCTTACCTTTACTTTTCTCTGAAGCCGCAAGCATCTCAATCTCAAACCATGGATGCTCTTCCAATGATTCGATAAATCGCTGCCCAACCATTCCAGTGGCGCCCAAAACCCCTACCCTAAGTTTCATTTTCTTGTTCTTGATATTCATTAAATTTAAATACAAAAAAATAAAAGAAGAAAGTGTGTACAATGTTTTGATAACTTCCGTTTATTCCTTTCTCTTTATAACATAAGATCCTGTTAATTTATCCCATAAACTTTGTTTTTTTGAATCAACGAGCATCATCAAGTAACTTATGAGTACGGATACAAACGCTAAAAACGCTAAAAACTCGACCAGTTCTATTAAAAATAGTGTGATTAAAATCAGAAAGAATGCTGCTATCTTTCCGGATTCGCGGATAATTGCATTTTCTAACCCAATGTTTCTTTCTTCACCGTCCACCACCATTAAGTGAAAAATACTCTTTCCGGGCGTTGCTCCCTTCACCACTGTAAAATAAACAAAATAGACACTTGCAAAGATAAAAAGAAATACGGAACGTGTTAAATCTAACCCTAATAGATACATAGGGCTCATATACAATCCCACTGCCATATATAATAACATAAGGACCGGAATGGTGATTAGAGATACAATTATACTCAGTATTATCCAATCAGTAATGAAAGCCATAAATCTTGCGAAAAACCCGGCATATTTTTCTTCCTTTACCTCCTCGTTAGCGATTTTTTTCAGGTCCCTGATTATCGCCGCATCCGTCTCATCCTCTTCTCTTTCTTCGGCGTCTATAATTAACGCCCCTGTATACCCGCAGTCCTTGCAGGAATACCTCTGGTCATGGCTGCCGTAACCGCCGCTGTCTGCCGTGGTCATTCCCGAAAATACAATCCTGTGGCTCTTGCACATCGGGCATATAAGACGCATATTTAATTTATAATTTTGTTTATATTAAATAAAGAATAAGATGACAAAGGCATCGGCACCTGCGAAAATAATATTGTTGGGGGAGCATGCAGCGGTCTATGGAAACCCTGTTTTAGTCGCAGCCGTTGATTTAAGAACGGTGGCTGATGTAAAAAAAAGAGGTGCCGATAACTTCATATTAAATGCCCCTGACATCGGCATAAAGAATTTTAAGTTTGGTTTTGGTTTTAAAAAAATTAATAAGAAGATAGCGCCCATAATTGATGCAGTACACAAAACCGAGGATTACTTGAATGAAAGGATGGGCTTAGAAATCACGATAAACTCTAAAATCCCTGTTGCCTCCGGATTGGGAAGTTCTGCGTCCCTGGCTGCAGCGCTGGTTCTTGCAATATCCGGGGAATTGGGGCACCAATTGGATAAAGAAGAGATTGCAAAACTTGCATGGGATATAGAAAATGTGGTGCATGGAAAATCCTCTGGTGTCGACCCGTATGCTGTAACCTATGGGGGGGTGTTGAGATACATGAGAGGTAAGGTAAATAGGTTAAAGATAGATGAGTATCCTCAAATAACGATAGGCAACACAAAAATTACTTCCGATACGGGCGAAGTAGTGGGGGATGTTATGCGCTTGAAAGAAAAATTTCCGGAAATTTTCGCAAAGTTGTTGAGAATTTTCGAGGAATTAGTTGATGATGGGCAAAATGCATTGGAGCACGGGGATATTGCTCGTCTTGGTGAATTGATGAATCTCAACCACGGTTTATTATCTGCCATAGGGGTTTCTTCTGCAGAATTAGATCGCCTGGTGTGGGCTGCTCGCAGTCGATCTCCCGGAGCAAAGTTGTGCGGAGCGGGGAGGGGGGGGATAATGATCGCCATGGGGGATGTTGGTGAAGAAATAAGAAGGGCTGGCGGGGATGTTATTAGTGTGGGGATCTGTGATGAGGGTGTTAGGATTGAATATTAATCATTTTTATTTATTTTTTTTTATTGTATTAAAAATGGCAAGTAAAGCGACATATGTTGTGCCGTATCGGAGGAAGAGGCAGAAGAAGACAGATTACCACAAAAGGCTGGATCTATTGAAATCTAGGGGAGGCAGAGTAGTTATAAGGCCCTCCAATAAGCATATTTGTGTTCAGGTAATCAGGTATAACGCGGACGGCGACCGTGTGATAGCGTCCGCCCACTCGAGCGAATTAAAAGATTTTGGATGGAAATTCAACACAGGAAATACTCCTGCAGCATATCTGACCGGTTTGTTGTGCGGCAAGAGAACCCTAAAGGAGGGCGTTAAAGAGGGGGTGCTGGATTTAGGTTTATACGGGCCGATCAAGGGCTCAAGGATTTACGGGGCATTTAAAGGATTGATTGACTCCGGTTTAGATGTCCCTCACGATGACACCATATTTCCCGATGAATCACGAGTCAAAGGAGAGCATATCGAAAATTTTATAAAAGTTAAAATAACGAAAAATTTCGACGATGCCAGGGGGGGGATTATAAAGGGAGACGTAAAGGTGAAAAAAAAGGCGGCTAAGCCCGAGGAAAAACCAAAAAAAGAGGTGAAAGCAGGGGCTGAAAAAGAGGTGAAAGTTAAAGCGAAAGCGAAACCCAGGACCAAAAAGGAAGTGAAACCTGAAGCCGCACCTAAGACCAAAGCGAAACCCAGGACCAAAAAGGAAGTGAAACCTGAAGCCGCACCTAAGACCAAAGCGAAACCCAGGACCAAAAAATCCAAATAACTTTGATCAATAAATAAAAATGATCTCTAACAAAGATACAGAACTTTTAAAGTTGCTGGAAAATGACGCCCGCATCCCGGAAAAGGATATCGCCACAATGCTTGATATCACCGATGAGGATGCAAAAAACAGGATTAAGGATTTAAAGGATAAGGGGATTATAAAGGGGTTTAAAACGGTTATAGACTGGAAAAAGGCCGGGAAAAGGAGAGTTTATGCCATAATACAGGTGAAGGTTACCCCCCAGGAAAGGGCGGGCTTTGCAAGAGCGGCAAAGGAGATATCAAAGGACGCAAGAGTTAACGGGGTTTATGTCGCTACCGGGGAGTATGACCTGATGGTTTTTTTGCAGGGTGGCAGCATAGATGATATCTCGGATTTTGTTACTGAAAAACTTGCCCCAAAGAAGGAGGTTATCGGAACCAACACCCACATAATATTGAATGTCTTCAAAAAGGACGGCTTGGAATTCTTCGGGGAAGATGCAAAGAGGCTTTTAGTCAGCCCGTAATAGCCGAACCTCCGGCACCTTCAGGATCCATGTAAATTTTTGAACCAGAAAAAAAAGGTTAAATTTTTCAAAAAATGCGATTTTTATTTTTATTTAAAAAAAAAGTATATTAAGTAAATAATTGTTTTAATTCGTATAGTTATGGAGAAAGTACCCACGTATATTAAAGGCTTGGATGATATTCTTCTGGGGGGAATCCCGAAAGAGAGGATGGTTCTTTTAGAGGGAACATCCGGCGCGGGAAAAACCATCTTTGGAATCGAATTCCTGTGCAAAGGTGCGGAAAAGGGCGAACCGGGCGTTTTTGTTGCCTGCGAAGAAAGCCCCATTGATCTAATTGAAAATGTAAAAGCGTTCTGTGACATAGAAAAGTTAATCAAAGAGGATAAAATCAGGGTTGTTGACGTAAGCAGAAGATGGATTACAGATGTTTCCGATAAAACAACAGAATTCGGGTTGGGCAAGGTTATGGAGGATATAAAAAAGGCGGTAGATAGTATTGGCGCAAAGAGGGTAGTGATAGATCCCGGATCGATTTTGCTTTTACAGTTTGAAAATGTTGTTGCGATAAGAAAAGGTCTGCACAACATAAGGGACGCCGTTAGAAAGATGGGCTGCACAAGCATATTCACGACAGAGCGTCTGGAGAAACTGAGCATGACCTTCTGTAAGGATGTTGAAGATTTTGTGCTTGACGGGGTTATCACTTTGAACTATGATATGGAGAAGGGCAAAAGAACTTTGAAAGTTGTGAAGATGCGAGGGAGTTCGTTTTTGGGTGGAAAACACGAGTTCAGATTCAATTACAACGGCTCAGGAATAACCATTTTCCCGGAAGTATCGCCTGAGTTAAAGGTTACAAGCAGTGAAGAAAAATTAAGCATCGGAGTTAGAGGAATCGACGATATGCTGAATGGTGGGGCTTATATTGGAGACACAACACTGGTTGCGGGCCCTACAGGATCAGGAAAAACCATTTTAGGGCTGCATTTTGTCCATGAGGGCGCAAAGAACGGCGAGAAATGTTTGATTGCCGGCTTTGAAGAATCCAAGGAGGTTTTATTTAGAACAGCTAATGGGATTGGTTTTGATTTCGATAAATTTGAAGAGAGGGGTTTAATAAAATATGTTTCATTCACGATCCATGACTTTATTCCGGCAAGGTATAAGGCAATGATCAAGAAAGAAGTTGAAGAGGGGGGCATTAAGAGGATTTTGATTGACTCCCTGTCATCCTACATTTTAGCATTTGAAACAGATGCCGAAGAGAGGGATCATCTTCTCACCCTGCTTTCAATATTCAGGGCTAACGCTGCAACAGCCCTTATGACATACGAGACACATGACATGCTCGGGGCGGTTAGGATAACGGAGGCGGGTCTTTCCTTCATAGTTGATAATGTCATTCTTTTGAGATACGTGGAAATTTCATCAGGGATGGAAAAAGCCGTTTCCATACTGAAACATTGTTGGAAGTGTATTTAGAGGTTTGAGCGGGATTATGACGGGAGCTCCAAGCATGGTGGCACAAAAAATAGAGAAATTTTTTGATTGATTTTTATGGTTTTAAGTCCAATTATTAAATAAAATGTTCCACTTATGGATGAGCATTTATGTAGTGGGTGCATTAATCTGTTTTGCAGTAGCATACAGAACGTTCTTTGTAAAAAAGAAACCCACACAGAGCAGGAAGTTATTCGGGCTGCTCTCTTTCTTGTTTGGATTGATATGCGTTCTGGATTTTCTGGCGCAAGTTGCGGGTACAACGAAACTCTCAATGTATCTGCAAGACCTAATGGGTGTGGTCTATCCGTTCCCGATGTTCTTGTTCATGCTGATTCCACTAACCATTTACAAGGACATCAGGGGCAAAACGATATTGAAGATCATGGTTTTGCCTCTTCTGGTAGGATTATTCTCATTTATTGGGGGTGGAGGGGGATGCACCATGGATGTTGAAGCAGGGAATTTTGAAGGCATGATATTTGTCAAATTCATATACAATGAAGATATTTATTCAATATGGCTTCTACTGAATTTCATACCTGTTGTGGTGATGTACTACCTTTTCTATAAAATCTTCAAGACACCTGATGTGAGAGCAAACAAGGATTCTATGAAGCGTCTGAAGGTTTTCGTGACGGCATTCACCATACTTATCATTGCAGGTTACGCTTTTGCAATAGCAGAGATGATATTTGGAACGCCGCCGCTGTCAAGCGTGGGTGCAGCGGTTGGTGTATCGCTCGCGATGATCGCATTTAAATTAAGAAAGGAGACTATGTAATAACGATAGAGAAATTTTTTTATTGCGCCCGACAAAACGAAGGGTTGATTCGCTCCTCCCTTGTATTTTTTGAATCAGAAAGGAAATTTCTGATTTTTCGCAGAAAATGCTGAAAATCTTTCTGGATCAGAAGGGTAAATCTAATCACTGTGACTGTATTTTCATTTTAGTCTTGTCATAAATGTTAATATAGCAAAATCAAAATAAAGACTTATTGAATCAGGAAATAGAGCTGCAATTGGTCAGGCTCTTGGATTTCTTGGTAACCCTGACTTTTAATTCTATTGATTTATGCTATTTCTTTTGATTAAAACAAGAAAAATTTCCTTTGGAAATTTTTATGTATTATTAGAAAGTATGTACTTTCTAATACATATAAAAATTTAAAATAATGAACTTTGAAATCAAGGCAAAGGATATAGCGGCAAGGATCGGGAAATTCGGGGTAAGCGGCAAGGTCATAGAAACCCCTGCGATTATGCCGGTGTATAACCCGAACAAACCCCTTATCGGTATTGAAGAACTGAAGAACGAATTCGGGGTAGGGATTTTGATGACCAACGCCTATGTGATTTTAAAGAATGACGCCCTGAGAGAGGAGGTTGTGGATAAAGGCATTCACCACTTCCTCAACTTTGATGGAATAATCGCAACCGATTCCGGCTCGTATCAACTAATGAGGTACGGGTCTGTTCTTACAACCAATCCTGAAATCATCGAATTTCAAGGAAGGATTGGTTCGGATATCGGCTCGTTCCTGGATATACCCTCGCTTCCGGATGCCTATAAGCCGAGAGCGGAAGAGCAGCTGGAAGTAACCCTTAAGCGGGCAAAACAAGCAAAATCAATAAATCCCCGGTTCACGGTAAATGCAGGGATTCAGGGGGCAAAATACATAGATTTAAGGGAAAAGGCAGCAAAGGAGATGGGAGGGGATTTTAAGTTAATTGCGATTGGGGGCATCGTTAAATTAATGGAGGATTACCGATTTTCTGAATTGGTCGATATAATCGCCGCGGTAAAGAAAAATATTCCTGCAAACAGAGCGGTGCATGCTTTCGGGCTGGGGCACCCGATGATCTTCTCTCTGGCTGCCGGGCTCGGATGCGATCTGTTTGATTCTGCCGCTTACGCTCTATATGCCAGGCAGGGAAGATATCTGACGGCACACGGAACAAAAAAGGTTTCCGAGTTATCCTATCTGCCATGCAGCTGCCCGGTTTGCTCTAATCATGATGTTTCCGATCTAACTGCCGAAGAACTTCTGGCAAGGCATAATCTCTATGCCACATTCGAGGAATTAAATCGCGTAAAGGAAGCGATAAAGGAGGGGAATTTATGGGAGTTGATCCAGATGAGAGCAAGAGCACATCCCCATTTACTTTCTGCCCTTGAGAGGATGGTCAAACACAAAGGGTGGCTTGCGGAATTTGATCCAGTTACAAAGAACTCTGCATTCTTTTACGGCGGCAGCGAGTCACTACACCGAAGTGAGGTTGTGAACGCAGATAACAGATTAAAGAGGGTTAGTTCGGATAACCTCATCCAGGTATATCCTTTCGGTGCGATTCCTGCAGAAATAGCAGATATTTATCCTTTTGGCTCTGCCATGGTCCCGGAAAGATTTGCGGGGCAGACGTATGAGATGAAAATCCGGGATTTGCAGAAGATCAGGAGGATTATGGATTATCAATTCGGCGCCGGAGCCGGGGGATTAATAGATGACGATGTAAAAATAAAAAGATCAAGGAAGACCCGCCGCATAAGGTGGGTGTATAAGGGAAGGGATTTAATCGCATCCGTCAGGGCGAAAGATCACTTCATACTCCCGAAAATGCCTCTTGCGGAGAAACTGCATGACCTGTTCGAATATCCAAAATTAAGAGTTGTTGTCGATGACGAAGCAGTCCAGTTCATAAAAGAGGGGAAGAGCGTTTTTGCAAAGTTTGTCAAAGAAATTGACCCCGGATTGAGAGCGGGGGATGAAGTTCTGGTTGTGGATGAAAACGATTCTTTACTCCGGGTCGGGACATTATTTCTATCCCCCCGGGAGGTCATGGATTTTGACAGGGGGATGGCGGCGAGGGTCAGGTAGATTTTGTTTTTAATCTTTTAAAAGAATAAATAATGAGATCACTAAAATAATGGCCACCACAAAAGATTATTACGAACTGCTGGGGGTTGATAGAAACGCCGCCAGGGATGAGATTAAAAAAGCTTACAGGAAATTGGCTCTGAAGTATCACCCCGACAGGAACAAGGACGCGGGTGCGGAGGAAAAGTTCAAGGAGATCTCGGAAGCATATGCAGTACTCTCGGATGATACCAAAAGAGCGCAGTATGACAGGTTCGGGCACGCCGGGATAGACCAGAGATACACTTATGAGGATATCTTCAGGGGGGCGAATTTTGATGATATTCTCAGGGATTTAGGGCTCAAGGTCGGCAACAGGGTATTTGAACACATTTTTGGCGGAGGATTTGGTTTTGAAGATTTTGGTTTTGGGAGGCGGGAAAGGGGCCCGCGGAGAGGGGCGGACATACAATATAACCTGGGAATTACCCTTGAGGATGCGGCATCTGGTGCAGAAAAGAAAATTTCCGTGCAGCATACAATAATCTGTCCCGTATGCGGCGGCACAAGAGCAAAACCCGGCACCGAATCTAAGAATTGCGGCAGCTGCGGCGGTACGGGGAATGTTCAATCTCAACGCAGAACGCCGTTTGGACAATTTGTTTCAATCACCACGTGCAGTAAGTGCAGGGGTGAGGGCAGGATCATCGAACATCCCTGCGAGAGGTGCAGGGGAACCGGGAATGTAAAGGAAACCGCAAAAATCTCTGTAAAAATACCTGCCGGAGTTGACAGCGGCTCGCATTTAAGACTTGCCGGGAAAGGAGAGGCCGGGGAGAAAGGGGGCCCGCCAGGGGATTTGTATGTTGCTATTTACCTCAAGCGCCATAAAATCTTCGAGCGCCATGGAAATGACATCTTGTATGAAACAAAAATTTCATTCCCGCAGGCCGCATTGGGCGACAGCATAGAGGTGCCGACTCTTGATGGAAAAGCAAAACTTAAGATCCCGCAGGGCACGCAAAGCGGTACAATCTTCAGGTTAAAAGGGAAAGGGGTACCTTATCTCAATCGCTCAGGAAGAGGGGATGAGCACGTGAAAGTCAGGGTAGAGGTTCCAGAGACGCTGAGCAAAAGGCAAAAGGAATTACTGGAGGAATTTGCAGCAGAAAGCAACGGAAGGGAAAAGGGGTTCTTTGAGAAGATGAGGGACAGGATTTAATTTTTTTTTTAATAAAGTGATATAATAAAAACAATCAAAATGGAAATCAAAAAACCGAAAATAGTGGAAAAGCCGTGGGGAAGGGAGATATGGCTTGCTCATGAGGGTGAGTATGCGGGAAAGATACTTGAGATAAAGAAAGATGAGCAAAGCAGCCTGCAGTACCATGAGATAAAGAAAGAATCCATGTACGTTCTGGAAGGCACGATGAAGATTATAACAGAGGACGGAAGTGAGCACATTTTGAATGCCGGCGATTCAATTACAATCCTTCCGGGGGAGGTTCACAGACTTTATGCAATCGAAGATCTAAGAATCATAGAAGTTTCAACTCCCGAGCTGGACGACGTTGTCAGGTTGGAGGATAAGTACGGCAGGGCACAAAATCAATAGGCGTGTTGAAACCAAAAAATCAGATCACTTCCGTACTCTTTGCCAATTCATAGGCATCATCATAACACAGTCCATCCCTGAGTATGGTATACCTGTCCCTTATTTTATGAGCAGTGGTCAGCGCTTCGATTATGTAATCCTCATCAATCCCCAGCTCTTTTGCGTTAACAGGGGTGCCAACCTCTTTCAGGGAATCCCGCACCCTCTCCCAGTCCGCATCGTGCAGGTAAGCCATCATTATCGTCCCCACCCCGCACTGTTCCCCATGTAGCGCAGGTTTGGGACATATCACGTCCAGGACATGGCTGAATAAATGCTCCGACCCGGAACACGGGCGGGAAGAGCCTGCAATTCCAATTGCCACCCCGGAACTTATAGACGCTTCAACAACTATACTGACATCATCCCTTATCTTCAGGGCATTTTCCATAACTATTTGAGCGCTCATATCCGAGAGGGCAGACGCATAGTCCCCGAAGTATTCTCCCTTCTCTTTATGCGCAAGTTTCCAATCCAGAACAGCAGTGTAATTTGATATGGCATCCCCGCACCCTGCTGCAAGCAGTCTGTGAGGGGCTCTTCTGATTATCCTTGTATCCGCAATCACCCCCACGGGACTTCTCGCCTCAACCGACACACGCTCCCCTTTATTCAAAGAAACTAAAGGCGATGCGATACCATCGTGCGATACCGCAGTGGGTACACTCAAAAACGGGACCCTGGACTTGAAAGCCAAGAGTTTTGCAGCGTCAATCACCCTGCCCCCTCCAACACCAAGTACGAAGCCGACATTATCACTTATTGTAATCTCCTCTATATTTTCAGAATCCTTTAATACCCTGATCCCCGAGTTCAGGGAATCTGCGACTTCGCTGCCCGCGATCTCTTTGGTCTTAACATCGGAAATAACCAGCGGATTCCCCACAAGACCCAGATCATCACACACGTCCTTGATTTTATTTATCACCCCCTCTCCAATGATTACCTTCCTTGGAAGTTCAATATTTTTCATGAAAACTTATTTCTTAAGTTTTTTTTATATAAGATTAAAAAATAAATAAAGAATCGTAAGGAAAAGAGGGATTAACAGGTTGTCATCAATGATAGGAATCAATTCTACTGCAGCTCCAACAAATGCGAATGTTAACGCCAGCATGGAATCCACAAAAACTAATGCCCCGATAAACCCCGAGATTATAAATGCCGTGGTTCCTTCAACACTCTTGCTCCCTATCGGGTGTTTTCCGTAAACCCTACCAACAAGTGTGGAGAGAGAATCGCCCACAGAGAGTACCATAATTATCGCGCATACGACATTAACATCCCCGGGAGGTATAAACAGAACCGGGATAGTTACGCCGACCGCAAACCATATCGCGCCCTTGAATGGAAATCTCTCTATGTCCTTTTTTCTTTCAAATTTATAAAAAATATTTGAGATTATTTCCTGGACTGCCTTAATTTTAATGCCCGGCAAGATCAGCATAACAACAGACGCGACAATAAACGGGATCGCGGTCATCCAATCAAATAACGGCTTGGAAAGGCATACGCTAATTGCTATACCCACTCCCAGGAATAAATGGAATAAATTTCGCTTAATCTCCAGTTCCAAATCTTTATCCATTTTTATATTTTCTAATTAATTAACTTTAAAAATGAAATTAAGCCGCAGATGTGAATTCCATACGCATACCCTGTTCAGCGATGGGGAATTGCTGCCTGTGGAGTTGATAAGAATGGCATGCATATCGGGACATGAGGTAATCGCAATAACGGATCACGTTGACTTCTCAAACCTGGAATTTGTGCTTAAGAACCAGAAAAGGATAGCGGATTCCCGCGTATCAGGGGACTGGGATATTAAGGTGATCAGGGGGGTGGAGTTAACTCACATACCAAAAAATAAGATTTCAAAACTTGCAAAAAAGGCAAAAGAACTCGGGGCCGAGATTGTACTTGCCCATGGAGAAACCCTGGTTGAGCCGGTGGAGCCAGGAACAAACTCGGCGTCGGTGAAATGCGAATATGTTGACATACTTGCGCATCCTGGTTTAATAACGGCTGAAGAGGCGGATGCCGCAAAGGAAAATAACATTTACCTGGAAATTTCCGCCAGGAGGGGACATTCACTGGGAAACGGATTGGTGGCAAAAACCGCAAAGGAAACAGGTGCGGGGTTATTGGTTAATACAGATGCCCACTCCCCTGGTGACCTGATAAACAGCGAGATGGCATTTAATATAGCGGTGGGTGCGGGGTTAAGTAAAGATGATGCATACGGTGTGGTTACAAAAAACCCCGAAGAGTTTATGAAACGGCTGGGGTGACTCGACTTCTGTGGAATTTTTCTTTTAAATAAGAACCAAAGAAGGATGGAAGAGGCAAAAAGCTACGAAAAATTTCCCCTGCTGCAGCCTGTTTATCATGTATTGCCGGGGCATGGATGTACGTTATTATTGGATGCGGAATGTTTTCTTTTATATATTTATACTGTTTTTATTTAAATAAAAAAACGAGGTGTTAAAAATGAAAGCAGAGGTAATAGAAAAAATAGCTGCTTTGCTTACTGCCGCATTTGGTCTTGTTGCAGCGCTCGCATGGAACGATGCAATAAAGACGATTTTTAAAGAATTTTTTGGAGAGCAGGTCGGTATACCTCCAATGCTGACTTATGCAGTTGTTGTGACAATAATTGCCGTGATTGTCACAATCTGGATCGGCAAGGTTGCAGATAAAGCAAAAGCGGAGGAAAAGGGATAGGTAATGTAGTTGATTTTATAAAAGAACGGGGAACTTAGATGCGTCTTTTTATTTTTAAAAAACAATCTAAGAAAAAGAAAGGATGGAAGAGGCAAAAAGCTACGAAAAATTTCCCCTGTGGATAGTCTGTTTATCAAATCTTGTCGGGGTATCGATATACATTATCGGGGCATTCATCCTGTCAGGATTTGGGATCTTATTAGCGGTTACCTACCTGCTTTATTGTCTCTGGGTTGAAATCTGCGTACTCAGGGGAAGCTGCGTGGATTGTTATTACTACGGCAGGGTCTGCGGGCTTGGTAAAGGCAGGTTGTGTTCTTTGCTGTTCAGAAAGGGCGACCCTCAAAGATTCGTTGAAAAAGAAACATCCTGGACTAAAATGCTGCCCGATTTCATGGTCTTTATCCTCCCCCTCGCCGGCGGGATTGTACTTCTGTCAGGGGATTTTAACTGGGTTCTTGCGGCGATGCTGGCGATTTTAGTCATTCTCTCCTTCGGCGGCAATGCGCTCATAAGGGGGTCGTTTGCCTGCAAATACTGCAAGCAGAGAGAAATTGGGTGTCCGGCGGAGAAGTTATTCAGGGGGAAATAAAAACTCAGCTTCCCTGGAATACGTGCACAACGCATGTTGCGCCCGAGCCGCCGACATTATGGCTTAATCCGATTTCGGCATCATTGACCTGTCTTTTGCCTGCCTCGCCTCTTAACTGCAGGGTCGCTTCTACTGCCTGCGCGATTCCGGTTGCGCCAACAGGATGCCCCTTTGCCTTTAACCCCCCGGATGTATTTATTGGGATTCTTCCTCCAATCTGCGTTTCTCCGTTCTCCGTGATCTTTCCGCCCTCCCCAAAGTCACAAAAGCCGAGGGCTTCGATCGCCATTATCTCTGCGATAGTGAAGCAATCATGAACTTCCGCAAAGTCTATGTCCTTCGCTTTAACTCCCGCCCGCTTGTATGCCTGCTCGGATGCCAGTACTGCAGATCTTGTCTTGCATAGACTTTCGCGGTCGTGCAGTGCCAATGTATCGGTCGCAAGACCAGTGCCTAAAATCCAGACAACTTCCTTTCCGGTTTCTTTTGCCAGTTGTTTTGCCTTATCCTCGCTTGCAAGGATAACCGCTGCCGCACCATCAGTGATCGGGGAGCAATCAAGCAGCTTCAGCGGCTCTGCTATCGGCGCAGAATTCAGAACCTGCTCCACAGAAACTTCAAATTGAAATTGAGCGTAAGGGTTCATAGAAGCATTATGGTGGTTCTTCACCGCGACACTTGCCAATTGCTCCTCGGTTGTGCCATACTCCAGCATGTGCCTCCTTGCCATCAAGGCATATAATGCCGGAAATGTCGCTCCCTGAAACGCCTCCCATTCTTCATCCCCCGCCCCCGCCAATGCCACCGAAGCAGAAGCGGTTGGAACATCGGTCATTTTCTCCGCACCTGCAGCTACCACTATATCATTCCTGCCGGATCTTACGGAAAAATATGCCTGCCTGAGTGCCAAGCCGCCAGAAGCACATGCTCCTTCAACTCTTGTCGCAGCCACCCCCGGCAATCCCGCATAATCTGCAACTAACGCTCCAATATGCTCCTGTCCCGTAAAAAGCCCCGGCGACATTGATCCAACATAAATCTCATCCACGTCTTCCCCAACAATCCCTGCATCTCCGATTGCTCCGATTCCCGCCTTATATAAGTCCCTGTAACCTTGCTCCCAAAGCTCCCCGAATTTTACCATTCCCACCCCCACGATTCCTACCTTCATGTTTTTTTCTGTTTATTATTTCAAAAGATTCTATAAATAAAACTATTTCTTGTTTGTAGATATTTTGTTATTATATTTTTAACTTTTATTGTAATAATTTTAAAACATTAAATAAACCGGGTAAAATGAGAATTGCAGTGCTGAACAAGGACAAGTGCAGGCCAAAGGACTGCGGTCACCTCTGCATAAAAATGTGTCCCAAGGTGAGGACAGGGGATGAAACAATCAGCATGGACGGGGGAACAAAAAAACCCGTTATTTCTGAAAAACTGTGCACAGGATGCGGAATTTGCGTGAAAAAATGTCCATTCGGGGCGATACATATAATAAATTTACCTGATGAGCTGGGCGAGCCCGTACACCAGTACGGAGCGAACGGTTTCAGGATTTACAATCTGCCGACCCCGAAGAAGGGGGTTGTTGGGGTTATCGGCTCAAACGGCATAGGAAAAACAACCCTGCTCAAAATCCTGGCAGGCGAACTAAAACCAAACCTCGGTGAAGACGCTGCATGGGATGACGTAATAGAGAGATTCAAGGGCAGGGAAGTCCAGGCCTACCTTGAGAAACTATCCCTGGGCGAGATAAAGGCGGTTTATAAACCGCAATCCTTTGAATCAATCCCGAAATTCGTCAAGGGAAGGGTTCAGGACATCCTGGAGAGGGGGAATGAATTAAGGGCTGATGATCTAAACAACCTGATCGAAAATCTGAATCTCGGGAATTCGCTGGATAAGGATATGGGGGGCCTGAGCGGGGGGGAAATGCAGAGGGTGGCTATAGCGGCGTGCTTAAGTAAAGATGCGGACATTTATCTTTTGGACGAGCCCTCGTCCTATCTTGACGTAAAGGAAAGATTGAATGTGGCAAAAGTAGTTCAGAGTATAAAGGATAAATATATTTTTGTTGTTGAGCACGATTTAGTGGTTCTTGACTACCTTTCGGACTATATTCATGTAATTTTTGGAAAGCCCGCTGCTTATGGAATAATTTCCGGGATAAAGGGTGTCAGGGTTGGAATCAACGAATACCTGGGGGGATTTTTGCGGGCAGAGAATATGCGGTTTAGAGATGAGATTAGATTTGAGGTTATTGCCCCGGGAGAAAAATCCGAGAGAAAAGAACTGGTTTCTTACCCGCAGTTAATGAAAACTTTCAGCGATTTTAAACTAGAAACCGCCGAGGGCGCCTTACACAAATCAGAAATTTTAGGCGTCCTGGGACCGAACGCCACCGGAAAAACAACCTTTGTAAAAATGCTTGCCGGTGTTGTTAAAGCAGATAATGCGGAAATTGATTTAGATCTGAGGGTTTCTTATAAGCCGCAGTACATCAAAGTTTCAGAAAACCTTGTTTATTCCTTAAATGTCCGTAACAATTTTAAAAAATTATTTGGCATTTATGATTTATTGAACAACAGGATCAGCGAGCTGTCAGGAGGAGAATTGCAGAGGGTTGCTATTGCGAACTGCTTATCCCGGGACGCGGATATCTACCTCCTGGATGAACCTTCAGCCCACCTTGATGTTGAAGAAAGATTGAAACTGGTGAAGGTGCTGAAGGATTTTGCTTTAGAGCAGGAGGTTTCTGTAATCGTTGTTGATCACGATATTCTCCTGGTGGATTACTTAAGCGATGAATTGATGGTTTTTGAAGGAGAAGGCGGAAAGTCCGGGGCTGCGAGCGAGCCCTTAAATCTCAGGGAAGGAATGAACAAATTCCTTGAAGAAATGGATGTGACATTCCGCAGGGATCATGAAACAGGAAGGCCAAGGGCCAATAAAAAGGATTCTTTAAAGGACAGGCAGCAGAGAAAGATAGGGGAGTATTATTATGCCTGATTTTTTCTAAACAAAGATGCCAATAGAGGTGACTATAAAAAATCCGACAAGAACCGTGGACAGTATAATATAAAAAATACCCGCCTCTGCATATGTTTCAATTTTGTTTATGTAAAACGGCAAAAAAATAGTAATAAGCATTAGTATCTGGAGAGCCGCCCATCCGAGTAAAGGCATCGGCAATGAGTGCACTGCGATGTATCTTAAAATATATAACAGGCAGAGTATAACGATTATGGATATTAACACGTATATAATCCACCGCCATTTTATCCCAAAGAACCCCAAAAGTTTATTATGTATCATCATCCCAAACATAATAATCACTATTATCTCGGCCTCGAGCATTGTTAATATTATGCCCGCACTATTTGGGGTTACATTTTCGAAACCGCCCAGATCACTGATTATAAATGAAATCCCGATGATGGTTAAACCAAACAGTACAATTGATGCACTTAATAGGCTTGTTCCAAGATTTAGCCAATCTATCTCCTTCCTTTCCCCATTATTCAAATTTGACGGACTCATTATATTGCAATTATATATATTGCATTATAAAAACAAAAATAATTAATATATTTTTATTTTAAAAATCAAAATAATTAACATAAACCTTTAGAAAAAGTTTATGTTAAAAAATAAATGACATGGAATTGAGAGTTGGTATATTGGATGGTGTGGATGCCAGTGTTGAAGATAATCTGGTCAAGGTTAAGGGGGAAAAAGGGGAATTGAGAAGAAAGTTCCCCCCCCAGGTGGGTATAAGCAAAATTGATAACAGCGTGGTTATATCCTCGGATGGTGAAAAAAGAAAGCAAAAGGCTTTGATGGGCACAATAAAAGCGCATATAATGAATATGGCGTATGGTGTTAAAAATGGTTATGGTTACAGAATGAGGATAGTCTATTCCCATTTCCCGATGAATGTTAAAGTCCAAGGCAATGAAGTTGTTATTGACAACTTCCTGGGGGAAAGGCATCCAAGAAAGGCGAAGATATTGGAGGGAGTGGATGTCGATATAAAAGGTCAGGAGGTGAGCATAACGGGGATAGATATAGAAAATGTATCTCAGACAGCTGCGAATATAGAACTTTCAACAAGAATAAAAAGAAGAGATTCGAGGGTTTTTCAGGATGGCATATACATAACTTATAAGGACAAGGCGAAAGTTTAATGATTGAAAGAAAATAATGGAATTAAAGACTAAAAAGTCAGGGCTTTTAATCCTTATGGTGCTGTTGTTAGTTGGAGTTGTGGCATTGAGTGGGTGTATTGGTGGGCAAAAAACCGAGGATTTGCAAACAATAGGTGAAGCCGTCAAAACAAAACAGGGCATCACCCTGTGCGGTTCACTGTCCAGGGACGATAGATATGCCTGTAAGAATGCCATAACGAATGAGGATGTCTCGCTCTGCAATGAAATGTCTGCATCTGGAAAAGAGGTTTGTATTGCGGCGGTTGCTGAAGCAAAAGAGGATGTCTCGCTCTGCAATGAAATATCCGCTACATCTAAGAAAGACTGGTGCATTGCGTTGGTTGCCAGAGCAAAACAGAATGCCACCCTCTGCAAGAAAATAGCGTATGGATATATAAAAGAAGAGTGTATTGAAGGAGCATCATAATGGTTTTATATTTAATTAAATGTAATTTAGAGGAATAATGGCTGAAAAGGAGATAGGGAAGGAAAAGGCGAAGAGATCGGAAAAGTTGAAGGAGTCCGCTAAAAAGAGGGTTAAAAAGACCGGGGAGAAATTTAAAAAGAAGATGAAAGCAAAGGGGGGGGCATTGAGGGTTAAAAAAGCAGATGAGGAGGGGGAGGGGGAGGCAAAAAAGGTCGTTGAGAAGAGAGTTAAGAAAGTTGTAAAGCCTAAAAAAGAGGAAAAGGCTGAGAAGGCGGAACCAAAGAAAAAGGTTGGGGAGGTAAAGCCGAAAAAAGAGGAAAAGGCGGTTAAACCGGAGGAAGTTGAAGAAGAATTGGCAGAAGAGGGGTTTGGGGAGGAGGAGATTGAAGAAAAGGTAGAGGAGGAAAAGCCGGTTGTCAGGGGAAAAAAAATTGAAAAAATAGAGCACTTCGGCAAAAAAGAATTAACCGGTGAGGAAAGGAGATTGTTCAGGGAAGCGTACCGTCAAAAAAAGAAAAAGCCAAGATTTGCGAGAGATTCGATGAGCAAGGCAAAAAGGCTTAATGACGTATGGAGGCGCCCGAGAGGAATTGACAGCAAGCAGCACTTAGAGAAAAGAGGGAAACTCAAGGGGCCCAAGATTGGATATAAGAAGCCCCTGCCTGTTTCTGGAAAACACCCGTCCGGGTATCATGGAATTTTAGTGCACAATGCCCGTGAATTAGAAGGGTTGAACCCAAAAGATGAGGCTGCAGTGATCTCTAAATCGGTTGGAAGAAAAAAGAGAAATGATCTCATAAAGATAGCAAATGAACACGGGATCGTTATACTGAACCCGAGAAAGGGGGAATTTGGGGAGAAGGAAGTTAGGGTTGAAAAAAAAGTATTGGCGAACAAGAAAATTTTAATGGTAATCGCTCCAAAAGACTTCAGAGACGAGGAATTCTTTGACCCAAAGAAAATATTTGAAGATAACGGTGCAGATGTTACTGCAGCAAGTTTATCAACCCAACCCGCTGAAGGGATGATGGGTGCAAAGGTAAAACCCGATATTGCAGTAGATGATGTCGATACAAAGGACTATGATGCAGTTGTCCTTGTCGGGGGGACGGGAGCGCAGAAGCATTTATGGGATAACGAGAAAGTCCGGGACATCTGTAAAACGGCATATGACGCTAAAAAGATCGTGGGGGCAATCTGTCTTGCTCCGGTAGTGCTTGCAAGGGCAGGGCTCTTAAAGAAAAAAGACGCGACGGTTTTTGACTCAAAGGATGCAATAAAGGAACTTAAAGCAAATAATGCCAATTACATCAAAAAAAGAACCGTGATTTCAGAAAATATTATCACAGGTAACGGTCCTGCTGCAGCAAAGGATTTTGGAGCAAAAATCGTAAAAATGCTCGGTAAATAATTTTTATTGTCTAGCCCTTATTTTTAAAATAACTAAAAAATAAAACAATGAATGTAAAATCAAAAAAACAACTTGCATCCAGAGTATTGGGCGTTGGAATTCATCGTGTGAGGATAGATTCGGAAAGCCTGGATGACGTATCAAAAGCATTAACTAGGGATGACATTCGCCATCATATCTCAACGGGTGCCATTTTCGTTGAGCCTGAAAAGCCAAAGAGCAGAGGCAGGCTGAAGGAGGCGAAAAAGCAGAAGAAAAAAGGCAGAAGAAGGGGGCATGGAAGCAGAAAGGGGACAAAGAATGCTCGTGACCCGAAGAAGAAAAGATGGATGCGGAAAATAAGGGCTATTAGAGGCGAACTTAAACAGATGAGGGAAGATGAGGAAGTGGACGCCCACACCTACAGGACACTGTACAGGCAGGCTAAAGGCAACCTGTTTCACAGCAGGCGGCATTTGAGGGAGCATATAGAAAGAGCAAAGACCTGATTCTCTAAGACCCCCACAAACCTATTAAAATCGGGAATATAACCAATGTGCCTATGGAGCTGCCTGCATTGGCAAAAACAACAACCAGAAATATCCTGGTTACCCTGTTTCCCCAGAGGTCTCTTATTCTTTTTAGATTATTTAAATTTTCAAAATCCAAAACCAATGGTTTTCGTATCAACGCTTCAACAAATCCTGCAACCAATCCTGCTGCCAGCAGGGGATTCAATGAAGTAAATGGTGCCGCAAGCACCGCAGACATTATCGCTACGGGGTGCGCCCGGGCCAAAGCCGCACCGATTCCTGCGGGGATGCCGTTTGCTATAAACCAGATCACGATGTATTTCAGTAAAAGGTCCCCCCCGCCGGTGAAATACGCCCACGCAAACACGCAAATCACAATTATCGGAACTGCCCACTTTATATAAGACAATATATTTCTTCTTTTTGGCATTTCTTCTAAATTCCTGGTTTCCTTTTTTATGTCCACTATACGCCTGCTCATGTTCTTTTCAATTTCTTTTTTTACTCCTGTGACATGGCCTGCTCCCAGGACCGCAACCAGCTTTTTATTGTTTTCATTCCCGAGCGCGTCTATAATCTTATGCGCTATATACGCATCCCGCTCATCGATTAATGATCTTTTCATTGAAGGCGCCAATCTGGATAATTCTTTTAGCATCTCGGATACCGCATCCTTATCTTTTAAACGTTCAATTTGCTTATCCAGGGATTCCTCAACCTCATCGCTTAAAAAAATCCCGAAAATTATATCGTATAGGGACAAAAAACCCAGCTTAAATTTCTCCAATATGCCCATGGAACTCCA
>MCBC01000153.1 GCA_001723855.1 Candidatus Altarchaeales archaeon WOR_SM1_86-2
TTAATAAATTAATGAGGATACAGCACCATGAAAAAATTAAAAGAAAATTATTCAACCCTCATCTCTGATCTTGCTTTTTTTATTGAGCAGGGGCGATGCGCAGCCGTGCGGCAGGTAAATACTACATTGTGTGCTACTTACTGGCTGATGGGCAGACGGATTGTGGAGTATGAACAGGAAGGAAAAGAACGAGCGGAGTATGGAGCTAAATTACTACAAAGGTTATCCAAAGACCTTGATAAGAAATTCGGACGCGGTTTTTCTCCTGATAATCTTGAAGCAATGCGGCGCTTTTATTTGACATATCCGGTTAAGATTTCCGAGACAGCGTATCGGAAATTGGAAGGAGAAAAATCCGAAACAGCGTCTCGGAAATTCACAAAAACTTTAGCGTTTCATCCACTTACTGAAAGGTTTACTCTATCATGGTCACACTATCGCCTGCTTATGCGCCTTGACGAATCATTCAAACGAGAATTTTACGAGGCGGAATGTATCAGAGGAAACTGGTCTGTGAGACAATTAGACAGGCAAATCCAATCCATGCTTTATGAACGAACAGCACTATCCAGGCGTAAATCAGCGGTCATTGCCAAGTCCCATGAAAAACCTATCTTGCTAAGGCCCGAAGATGAAATAAAAGACCCTTACATTCTGGAATTTTTAGGGTTAAAGGATGAGTATTCGGAATCGCAACTGGAAGAGGCATTAATCAAACACCTGGAACATTTCCTCCTTGAACTCGGAACCGGCTTTACATTCGCTGCCCGCCAGAAGCGACTCACTCTTGAGGGAAGTCATTACCGCCTTGACCTCCTCCTGTATCACAGGGTGCTGCGCTGCCTTGTTGCAATTGATTTGAAGGTCGGTGAATTCAGCCATGCCGATGCAGGGCAAATGAACCTCTATTTGAATTACCTGAAAGACAAAGAAAAAATCCCCGGAGAAAACGACCCCGTCGGCATTATTCTCTGTACCGACAAAAAGGAGACGGTTGTTGAATATGCACTGGGGGGATTGAGTAACAGGATATTTACTTCAAAGTATAAATTGCAGCTTCCCGCTCTTGAAACCCTCAGGACTGAAATAGAACATGAAAAACAAAGATTACTGGAGATGAAAATTGCGGGGGAAATAGAAAAAAGGAAGAGTTGAAAACCAAAACTAAAACCAAAAAGTAAATTCATCAAACATTAAATTCCATTTCCTTCTAATCCTTTATTGTAATATAATTTTAATTTTAATTTTCACGAGGAAAGCAAGATACGAATTAAATCAAAAATTTACCGTAACGGGAGGCGTTAAAATGGCAACTGATTTAGAAATAATAAAACAATTGGAGAAAAGAATAGGGAAAGAATTAAAGCAGTTAGAACTTGATGAAATAATAACAAGTATTGATAATGGATATGCGGTTGATCCTCACGGAAATATTACAGGATTACATTTAGATAAGAATGAACTCACGGAAATTCCGGCGGAGATACTGCAATTGAAAAATTTACAAGTATTGAGTTTGAGTTTTAATCAATTGACTTCAATCCCGGGGGAGATAGGCAAGCTGGGAAATTTACAAAAACTGTACTTGCATTCTAATCGATTGACTTCAATCCCGGGGGAGATAGGCAATCTGGGGAATTTACAAGAATTGTATTTGTATACTAATCGATTGACTTCAATCCCGGGGGAGATAGGCAAGTTGGGGAATTTGCAGGTATTGTATTTCAGGTATTGTATTTGGGTGGTAATCAATTGACTTCAATCCCGGGGGAGATAGGCAAGTTGGGAAATCTACAAGTATTGTATTTGGGTGGTAATCAATTGACTTCAATCCCGGGGGAGATAGGCAATCTGGGGAATTTACAAAAATTGGATTTGTATTCTAATCAATTGACTTCAATCCCGGAAGAAATTACCGAATTAGATTTAGAAATAAAATGGGGATATGATTCTGGAAAAGGGAGTTTTTTAGGAGGCAATCCTCTTGAATCTCCACCGGTAGAGATTGTGAAACAGGGAAGAGACGCGGTAATTGAATATTTTAAATCACTGGAGGAAGCGGGAGAACAGCCACTGAATGAGGTAAAAGTCCTTCTGGTGGGAGACGGCGGTGCAGGAAAAACCTCGCTTATGAAACAATTGCTTGGTGAAGAATTTGACAGAAGCGAGAAGCAGACCCACGGCATCAACATCAGGGACTGGGAAAGCGGAGACATAAAAGTCCATTTCTGGGACTTCGGCGGTCAGGAGATAATGCATGCCACACACCAGTTCTTTTTATCCAGACGCAGTTTGTATATTCTTGTTTTAGATGGAAGGAAAGAGGAAAAAACAGAGTACTGGCTTAAGCATATTGAAAGTTTCGGCGGCGATTCACCTGTTCTGGTGGTTATCAACAAAATTGATGAAAATCCAAAATATGAAATCAACAGGAAATTATTGCAGGATAAATACAAATGTATAAAGGGTTTTTATCGTGTTTCCTGCAAGGAAGGCACAGGCATTGAATCTTTTTCAGGAAGTTTAGGCAAGGCGCTGACTGAAGTGGAACTTCGTAAAATCACATGGGCAAAAAGCTGGTTTAATGTGAAAACCCAACTGGAGAACATGACATGCGACTTCAGCAGTTATGATGATTACGAGAAAATATGCAATAAAGAAGGTATAACAAAAAAATCCACACAGGACACACTCATTGGTTTTTTGAACGACCTGGGCGTGATACTGCATTTCAGGGACTTTGAGTTGTTGAATACACTGGTTCTGGAGCCGGGATGGGTAACAGCAGCCGTGTATAAAATCATAACTTCGGATGAATTAAATCAAAAAAAGGGTGTTCTGGAACTAAATTCTTTAGATGAAATATTAAGGCAGGAAGAAGACACGGATTATTTTTTTCCCCGTGACACACACCGCTTTATCATTGACTTAATGAAGAAATTTGAACTTTGCTATACAATCGGCGATAACAATGCGCTTGTCCCCGACCTTTTAGGAGTCCAGGAACCTGAATTTGATTTTGATTGCGCTGATTCCCTGAAATTTCTCATTGAGTACGATTTCCTGCCTAAATCAGTGATGTCCAGATTTATTGTAAGAAGGAACGGGGATATTAAAGATGATTTGCAGTGGAGAACAGGTGTAGTCCTTGAAGATGAAAATTATAATTCAACAGCGGTAGTTAAATCAGATGATGAAGCCAAAAAAATATACATCTATGTAAACGGGGAGCAGAAAAGGGATTACTTTTCGGTGGTGCGTAAAACATTTCTGGATATTAATAATAGTTTTGAGAAAATAGATGTCAAAGAGATGGTTCCTTGTAATTGCAGTGAGTGCAGTAAGAGTGAAGAACCTTATTTTTATGATTATTCTGCTTTGATCAAATTTTATCTAAAAAACATAAAAGAAATTCCATGCTCGTTAAGTGCCGAATATGTTTCAATTGAAAAATTGTTAGAAGGAATTGAAAGAACAGGGGCAAGTAAAGAAGAGGAAATCTTACGGGTTTTAAGAAAACTTAAGACCAAAACCGATACCATAGAAACTTTGCTAAAAAAGGCAGAGGAAGATCCTATACTATTACAACCAAATATCTGGGGGATGGGAGTAGATTTGAAAAAAGTAGATATGCTGAGAAAATTAGCTAATAGATTATTTGATAAAGAAGAGCAAATAAGAGAATAACTCGCTCAAGGATATAACACTCAAAAATTAATATAATAAAAAGCACATAATGGATAATCCCAAGAAAATATTTAAAGATATCAAACAGGAAGGATATAAAGGAATTCAAGAGATGATTAAAAATAAGCAAGAAGAGAATATATTTTTAGATTTCAAAGAAAAAAGCGACCCCAACTCTCCATCAATCAGCAAAGAAGATAAGAAAAACTATGCAAAGGCATTATCTGGTTTTTCCAACTTATCTGGTGGTGTAATTATTTGGGGAGTAAAAGCAAGAAAAATCAATAGAAATTCACCTGATGTTGCTTCAGAGGAAAAACCAATATCTTATCTAAAAAAGTTCTTAACAGATTTAAATTCTTTGACAGGTTCTGCCATCATCCCTTTAAATCCGGGAATTCTAAATATTCCAATTTATAAGGATGAAACCAATGATATAGGTTTTATAGCAACATATATACCGGAAAGCCAACTTACTCCACACAGGGCGTTGTTGGGACGGAATCAGTATTATACTCGTTGTGGGGATAGTTTTCAAATGATGGAGCATTCCCATTTAGAAGATGCGTTTGGAAGAAGACAAAAACCCAAACTCACTATTTTTTATAGTTTATCTATTGATAATAATCAATGGCTTCGTCTAACTATCGGTATAACAAATGAAGGAAAATACCTTGCAAAATATCCCTGCATCAGAATAAAAATTAGATCGCTTATAGATATTTATTTATCAGACTACGGTGTGGATGGGAGAGGTAATTTTCCACTCCCTCGGCTAAAACAATCAAGTTCTAAAATAAGAGATGTTGGATATTTATTTGCTGGAGATGCAAATGTTGTTATTCATCCACTTATGTCTCTTGAAGTTGTCCAGTTTATATCTAGACCAAACAAAGTAGATATAGAGAATCTTAAATCAAGACCTTTTAATGAAGAATATATAAAATTTGAATATGAATTATTTGCTGAAAGATGTAAACCTTCATCAGGAGTAATAAATATTACAGTTAAAGAAGTATTAGAATATCTAAAGAAAAGATGACTCTTAGTGCTTTGATTAAATTATTTTCTTAATATTTCTACTGAATTTTAATTTAAATTATTTATACACATTCAAAATAAAAATCAAAAACCCGAAATGAAAATAGACATCATAAATCCAATTTAATTTTAATAAAAATACCCGGATGATGAAGAGACAAAAGAATTCATTGAGATGTATGAAGAGGAACTCGGTTATGTTAAAAGATGGCTGGGGGAATTAAAAGTTTAAAACTTAAAAATATGCGTCGGTTTTTCAAACCTCGCGATATTTTTTCGTATAACTCAAAAATGCCGAAAGTAAAGAAAATTTTAAAAACAATCAAGAAACTTGAAATAAAAACAAACAAACTTGTGGAGGGTTTAATTTCAGGAGAATACCACTCTGTATTCAAGGGAATGGGAATTGAATTTTCAGAGGTCAGGGAGTATTCCCCCGGCGATGACATAAGAACAATTGACTGGAATGTCACCGCACGCTACAATTCCCCGTTTGTGAAGGAATTTATTGAGGAACGGGATTTAAATGTTTATATTATTTTTGATGTCTCCGCAAGCAACGAATTCGGCTTTGAGAGGAGCAAGAAAGAAACCGGCTTTGAAATTGCCGCATCAATCATGTTTTCTGCTCTTCGCAACAATGACAATGTCGGGCTTTGCCTTTTTACCGATAAAATTGAAAAATTCATAAAGCCGAGGAAGGGGAAGAAGCATGTCCTGCGGGTCTTGAGGGAAATGGTCTATCATGAGCCGAAAAACAGGTTAACTGATATTTGTAAAACTCTCACGACTTTGAATAATATAATAAAGAGGAAAAGTATATTATTTATAATTTCTGATTTTATAACCGTAAAAAGCTTTGAAAAGCCGCTTAAATTCCTTAAAACCAGGCATGATGTAATCCTTATAAACCTTACTGACATCCGGGAGACAGAAATTCCCGATGTCGGCTACATCTACCTTGAAGATGAAGAGACGAAAGAGCAGGTGCTTGTTGATACATCGGATAAAAATTTCAGGGAATTTTATTTTAATGAAATTAATAAATTAAATAACAAAATGACCTCTTCCATGAAGAAATTGAATGTTGATATGATACAGGTAAATACCGACAAGCCGTTTTATGTTCCGATGAGAAATTTTTTTAAAATCCGGGAGAGAAGAAAAAGATAAAAATGGAATATAAATTAGAACCCACATTCGGGGAGCCGATAATATTAATTTTATTATTAATCGTCCCCCTGACAATGATTTTA
>MCBC01000154.1 GCA_001723855.1 Candidatus Altarchaeales archaeon WOR_SM1_86-2
AGTAAATACCAATATCCTGTCCTCATATTTTTTTATAATTTATTTACGTCACGCATAGTCTCTGCAATATCTCATGACATTTGGCTCTTCCCCCCATACCCCCATCATGTGGTCGCACATCTCTCTGATGTGACCGGTGTTATTTGATACCTTTACAACCCTGAAATAACACGACGCCTTGTTCACTCCGGTGAGATTTCCGCATATCTCAAACGCCCCGCTCTCATTAGTTCCACTAATTGCATCGGCGGCATCTATCTGACACATATATGCGAATGGATATAAATATCTGCCCGCGATAAGTTCTCCTTCGGTGCATATCTCAATCGCCTCCTGCGGTGCATAGAACGCGACCTCTTTTGCCACATCCGAATAACACTCCGTACAGGGTGTGTTCGTGGTATTAGCACAATCCCTGCACAATAACAGGGCGCTTTTATAATCGTTCTTAGCCGTAACTGCTGCAGCAGGCTTATAGCAGGTACTATAGTTAACTTTCCGGCACAGAGCGATAGTTTCGTTGACCCCCCTGTGAGAGATAACCCTGCCTATGGTAGTATAACAGATGTGCGGAGGGGAGGTTAGATCGCAAAGAAAAATAGCAGTATCCGTGTCCGATTTCACAACTATTGATGCCAGATAGGTATAACAATAAAACCTGCCCTCTGACATCTTATTGCAAATTTCGATACTTGCGTTCAGATCACCCGTATCTTTTTTTGTGATATCAAGGGCTATTCCCTGATAACATAGGTTCCTCTCTTCCCCGGTAAAATTTTCGCAGACGTCAAGCGATTCATTCAAATAACCCCCGTCTAAGTAGCATTTTGCTTTCTCCAATCCGGTGAGATTCACACATTCATCAATTTTCGTTTCATTACCGCTTGTATTGTCAGAATCTTTTTGTGTCAGCAGGATATATCCTGTGATTGATGCGAGCACAATTATGAGTATAATCATTCTTTTGTTCATGCTTATAAAAATATTAATATAAATATAATATAAATATAGGTGATTATATAAATAAAAATAAGGAGCAGGTGATTATATAAACAAGAAAAATTTTTGCTTCGCAAAAATTTTAATGTATTATTGGGAAGTATATACTTTCCAATACATATAAAAATAAGGGGCAGATCATATCCTGTGGTTTTTTTATAATTCGAACCAGATGTTACATGCTGTGCAAAACGCATAAATCCTTCACCTTTATCCAGTAACCCCTGCCCTGCTCCATCGCTTCAAGGTCGCCGAATTCTTCCCCGTCGGATCTCACCCTGTAGAGCCAGCCGTTTTCGTATGTGAAGACGTGCGTCCATTCGTCGTCTATGGACGACAGCGCACCGGGCAGGTCCTCATCCGGGTAAGGCCAGCCGACTAAATTCCAGCCCCTGCATCAAGGTTGCCGAATCTTTCGCCGTCCACGTACGCCGCATAATCCCAACCGTTATTATAGGTGAATATCTTGCCGTACTGCTCAAACACCGCATCCACTAATTTATTTATGGGCCGTACGGGGATCGAGATCAGATTCCATCCGCTGTTTAACTGCAGGGTGAAATTGGCTGTAGACCCCTCAATGGTGATGGTCTCTATATCGGCAGTACTGAACGTGCAATTTTCACACCACGGCATACCCGGGGGATCCGGGTCTAAGTAGGTCATATTCACGGTATTTGACGCAACGCTGCTTATCTCCTGCATCACCCGCGCCTTATAGATTATGGTGATGAACTTCCCGGGCTCCAGCAATATGGTATTTTCAGTAAAGTTCCATTTTATCGTTGTCGTACCGTTTTTATAACTGCCGTTATCATATATGATCTCCTCCACATACTCTTCCGCCAAAGATATTTCCCCTGCAGCACCCAGCTTTGCTGAACCGTTGATATACAGCATGCCCTTGGGCAGAACATCGGTTATGACCCGGGGGAATACATATGCTCCCTCATAGGCGCTTACGTTCAATCTATTCCTTATAACCAATGTGTATGTCAATAGCTGATAATATGTCGGCATGGAATCGTCCACTGACTTATCTATTGTCGCTACCGCTTTCCAGCCGGTCATATCGATGTATGTGCTGGCATTTATTGCTTCACCATCCCCGCTCTTCCCCCTTGTTGTCGCATTATTCGTGAATGTTCCGTTGTCTACGGCACATCTCACATGGGTTGTGAATGTTAAATATTTTTTTGTTTTCGGGGGGATAACGCCAATATCCCATGTGATATTTTGCTGGACAACCCCTGGAGGATTATAGTCTCCCGTGTAAGCGATTATATCGTCATCGCTGTATGGTGCTCCTTCTATCTGTGTTGTGCCGTTAACGTACTCGAAACCTACAGGCAGGTAATCGGTAACATTCACATAATAAGCGGTCGCATAGGTTGGGTTCTCAACCGTTATGGTAAAGACAACACTTGACCCCGGCTCGACCTCATATATGCTCGCCTGCTTTACAATCTCAAGTCCCGGCTTATAAACCATTAATGGGATCGTATCATTGGATGTATAACCCGTTCCATATCCATCAACGCCGCTTGCGTTTGCATCGTTCCAGTTGGTTCCCTCCTGCACGCTGTCGTTAACATAAGCGGTGTATACTATGGTTTTTGTTTCCCCTGCATTTATAGTGGTGCAGTTGAATGTTACCACATTAGCTGTTCCAGAACCTGAAGCTAAATCACAGCTTCCGGTTTCGGTTTGATAATCCCAGCCCGCATCCATCGTATCAACAACGATTACATTATACATTGTTCCCGTGCCTGGATTTTTTACCTGTATTGTAAACTCCACAGTATTCCCCGGCTCCACATACCCGACGCTTATATTTGATGTTTTCTCTACCTCAAGTTCCGGCTTATTAACTATTACCGATGCAACATCCTTAAACTCAACGGAATTTCCATCGGTCTTATAGCCAAGTGCTTCAACTTTATTCACATTTGTGCCTTCAGGGGCGTTGCTCATAACCTTTACGGAGAGATTTATGTGCTTGCATTCTCCGCCATTTATGACATTAAAGGTCCAGGTGATATTTGTGCCTGACGTATGATCTCCGGAGGTGCTGTCTGCGGGTGGATCGGAAGAAGAGTAATTCAATCCTAAAGGCAGGATGTCAAGTATTTCAACATCGCTTATCTCATTCCCGCCCCTGCTGCAAACCTCTATGGTAAAGTTTATTATCTCCCCGATCTCAAACCCTTTATAGTTATCAACATATTTGTTTACGGTTAACGGGGCATCCGCGGGATTCGCAATTGTCAGAACAACTGCAGAATCCGTATCATTAACCAACGGTGTACCATTGCCGTCCTTTCCTGAAACTGTAGCTATATTTACATGCCCGCCATCGGATTCGTTTTCCTTTATTGTTACATCGTACCTGAATTCGCACCTTTCCCCTGCACTGAGGTTTCCTATGGAAAAGACGCTGCCTGAGAGAGAAACATTACATACATCTGGGGTGATATTCTGGATATTGTCGGCATAACTCCATCCCCCGGGCAGAATATCCGCTACCTCCACATCCTCTGCCTTTCCAGTTCCGATATTCCTGACAATTATCATATAGGTTATGGTCTCCTCTGATTTTGATGTCACATTCAGCGCCTCTTTAGTGATTTCCAGTTCTGGAACCCCGACAACAAATGGCACGGAATCTCTTTCTGAAATGTTTTCGCCGTCCGGTCTTAATGCATAAACCCTTACCTTATTTACGCTTGTCCCTTCAAAAATATCAGATGTTATGCTTGCGCACAGCACGATAGCCTTGGAATCATGAGCGGATAAATTCCCGATTGAGAAGGTTAAAATTTCTCCAGAAGATGCGTCTCCCTGTACGGATACAGGGCTTGTGTTACCTGTAGCATTAACAAACTCTAATCCGATGGGTAATTCATCTTCAATACTGGCATCAGTAAGATTATTAGCCCCCCCATTATACACGGTAACGTCAAAGCAAATTGTTTCGCCGATTTCATATTTCCTGCTTTCAACCTCTTTCTGTATACTCAGGGAAACATTTGAAAAAATAAATGCGGTTGCGGAATCATTATCCTCGTTCAACGGATTTGAAAACCTGTCTGTTCCATTCACTTTCGCGAGATTGTCATATGCGCCGTCGCTTGCGTTCCACGGAACGGAAACGTTATATTCGAAATAACAACTTTCCCCGGCACCAAGACTCACACCTATTATGAACACATTGCCGTACCTTATATTTGTGCCGCATGTGCCCGATGCATTGCCTGTATATGATAGAGGCGCGGATAAGGTGTCCGTAACGGTTAGATTATACGCCCTTATCTCCCCCACGTTCCTTACCGCTATCCTATAAGTCAAAGTATCTCCCGGTTTTGCCACCTGAGGAGTTACATTCTTATTTACTCTAAGTATCGGCTTGCTTATACACACGCCCCATGATGCATTTCTCTGCTCCAGGGGAATGCCGCTTCCATCCGTACCATTGAATGTTGCGGTATTCATCCCGCAGGAATAATGCTGCACTTGGGCAAGGAAGTTAAGGGTTACATTCTTTCCTGACGGAATTGTCACATAAAGATTCCATACCGCTGTCCCTCCAACTCCCGGATCCGAGATGTTGAATTGCCCGGTGGTGCCGTTTGGATAATGAACCGTTGCGTTAGAAGTCAATTTGAAATTATTCTGCAGATAATCGATCACGCTTACATTATACGCCGTTGCCTGGCTTGGATTTTTCACAACTATGGTGTAGTTAACATCCTCCCCAAAATCTATATGAGAAGCGTTGGCCGACTTTATTATTACAAGTCCCGGCCAAACTATAACTATTGACGCATTATCTTGTTTTTCAGAAATGATTCCTTCCCCCTGCAGTCCATCATTGGGTTTGTCAGTTCCGTTGGTGTATGCCGTGTTCACATTTATCTGCGAGGCATTTCCGTTAACCCATGCCCTGAATCTTATCGTGAAATTCCCTCCGGGTGCGAGAACAGAGTTATTATACCACGACATATTCCAGGTTATATTCCAACCTCCGGCAAGGCTTCCGGTTTCAGTGATATTTCCCTCCCCTATTTGCTGATCAGGATCGGTGTTTAATAGATAAGAGGAATTATTAACATATCTAAACCATTCAGGGAGAGAATCCCATATGGTAACATTGTATGCATGCGCTTGAGAGGGGTTCTTTACAACTATGGTGAAGTTAACTTCCCCTCCGGGCTGGGAAACGGTTACTTCCTGCCAATCTGCAGCATATTTTTCTATGGTTAAATCGGGGTGAATAACCGGGATCTGTCGAACGGAATCGTTTATGCATGACCTGTTTCCAACCGTTCCCCTCGCACACAGCACAGCGGTATTATTCTCCACAACAGAGGCATTTGAGTGAATGTATAAAGTGAAATTTATTTCCAGGCTCTCCCCCGGGAGGATGATTGGCATTCCCCAGTACTGCGT
>MCBC01000155.1 GCA_001723855.1 Candidatus Altarchaeales archaeon WOR_SM1_86-2
ATCGGGGCAGTGGTTTTGATTGTAATAGCGGGTGCGACATGGTTTTTCATGAAGAGGTAACTCTTGAATTTTTTTATTTTTCTTCAAAAAAAGAAAAATGTTATCTTGGGTGACCACATTTTTCATTCCTTCTTTTTTGTGGTCACATCTGAAGGAACTCTGGTTTCTCCATGCGTATGTTCGGGCTGGCTATAAATGTATCTGATGAGGCAGGTTAGCGGCGGAGAACTCCAGTTATGATTCGTCATTTTTTGCTTCTTCAGCCCTGGTTTTCCTTACCTTCAACCTTTTTGTCTTAACGATGTCCTCCCACTCGGAGGCGATCTTGCCGAGATAATTTCTCTCTATCAGCCCCAGGTCTGCAAGCTTGGGTATCACATTATTGTAGAGGGTGCTTTTTGCGATACCCTCCCTCCCTGTGAATTCCTTTATATCCTCTTTTGTCACCGCCTCATCTGAGGTTATTACCATCTCCATGAATCGTAAGGCGGTCCTGTAGGTCTTTTCCTGGATCCTGGGGTGGAATACGTGGCGCATGATGTGCTCCAGGTTCCATCTTATCCTCTCATCCAGCTCACCCTTCATGACCGTGCTGTCAATCGCCGGCATCCATAAAGATTCCCTGCCGGGGATTCCATGACGGTCCGGCGGAACAGGGGTGTAGTTCTTCATGTTTTTTGCTTATTAATTCTTGTTTTTCTTATTAAAATTAATAAAGCATAAGCATGGATGTAATAGAAAAGTTAATAGTAATCGCGATAATAACTCTTTTTCCGTTTATTGAGTTAAGGGGAAGCATTCCCTACGGGGTTTTAGCAAACGGGGATATTGATCTTTTCGGGGTAATAACGATTCCCAGCGGCCCGCAGTTAGATCCGCTGCTGGTTTTTGCGGTAGCGGTGCTGGCAAATCTGGCGATAATCCCTGTAGTGATGAAGTTCCTGGACTGGTTCTTCCACATACTTGAAAACATAAAGATAGGGGGGTTTGAGATAGGGCAGTACTTCGTGCGCAGAACCCACAGGCGGGCAAAACCGTTCGTGGATAAATACGGGACCGTCGGCTTGATGTTGTTTGTTGCCATCCCGCTTCCCGTGACCGGGGCATATACCGGGGCGCTGGCAGCCCACATACTGGGGATGAACAATAAGAAAGCGATGATGGCAATAGGCGGGGATGAACAATAAGAAAGCGATGATGGCAATAGGCGGGGGGGTGATTATCGCGGGAATACTGGTCACGCTCCTTGTCACGGTGCTACAGGGTTTGGCAAAGTATTTCTTTTTGGGGTGATTACATCTTGTTTATTAATTTCCGGATCAAAATTATCTAAAAATGGTTTCGATCAGACCTTTTGAGGATGGTGATAATGCCGCGATGTTGGATATAGAGAAGTTGTGCCCCCAAGGCAATGAAAAATATGCGATGGGGATGGATAAAAGCCCTGATGCTGTTGCGAGATATAAAGTATATGATAACTGGGGGGTTCTTGCAGCCGAGGAGGAAGGCAGGGTTGCGGGCTGGATAGGTTGGACTGTGAAGCACCACCCTGTTAAAGGACGGCGGTATGTATATCTAACGGAGGTGAATGTACACCCTGAATTCCAAAGAAAAGGAATTGCCACCAAATTAGTTATGGATGTAGAGAAGAACGCACAGAAAATTGGATCTGATTATGTTTATTGTTATATATGGGAGGTAAATGACGCCTCTAAAGCTTTGTTTGGAAAACTTGGTTATTCTAACTTGGGGGATTTCAAATCATGCGGAACACCTGTCTATAAAAAAGTCAGGATCGCACAAAAATTTAACATAGAGCGTATTAGTAAAAAGGATATCGGTGATGTAATTAATCTTATTAACAATTACTATAAAGGGCGCACACACTTCATGCCATACACCCCGGAAAGCTTTAAATCCTATGTGAATGGAATTCCTGCATACGGATTAGAGAATTTTTGGGTGGTGAAAGATGAGGGTAAAATTGTGGCGTGCGCGGGATTATGGGATTCCTCGGTACTGGGAGACATCTATTTTACTAAAGTACCGTTTACGTGGAAGGTTATGGGCGGAATACTCGGATTTTTGAGCATATTTACTAAAATGCCGAAGATGCCTGCTGAAGGAGAGTATATTAAGACGTATTATATTACCGATCATGCATTCGATCATAAAAGCCCTGATGCAATGTTAAACCTTATCGCATATTTCAATAACATCTTGCTTGATGCCAAACGAGATTTCTTCGGAACAGGTCTGGATCCAAGTGACCCCCTACCTGAAGTAATCAAAAAGTTAAGCCCGCAGATTGAAACTTTCAATGTATTTGCCAAAGCACTTGAAGGGGATCTACCTGATTTCAGTCCGCTCTACATAGATGTCAGGGATTTGATTCTCTAATCCACCCGACAGACATAAACCACCAAAGTCGAAGAATAAAAACAGGCTGAAAACAAAGGATGGACTTATCATAAGGGTTTTACTAATGCAAGCTTTTTTAAAATCTTTGCGTTACCACCGCAAAGATTTGAATTTTTTTTCTATAACCCGTTTATAACAGCTGTGCCAGTATCGCCTTCTGTGCATACAAGCGATTCTCGGCCTGCTCAAGGATTATGGAACCCGGGCCGTCAACCACTTCGGATGTTATTTCCACGTCCCTGTGCAGGGGCATGCAGTGCATCACCCTGCACCCGGGCTTTGCATAACCCAGCAGTTCTTTATTGACCTGGTAGCCCTTAAAGACACTTAACCTTTCTTCCTCCTCGTTTTCACTTCCCATGCTTACCCAGGTGTCGGTATATACAACATCCGCATCCCTGACCGCCTTCAGCGGGTCATTCATTACCTTTACCTTATCTGAAAATCCGCTTGCTTTATCCACTATCCCTCTATCCGGCCCGTAGCCTTCCGGTGTCGCAATCCACATCTCTACACCCACCATCGCGCATCCTAAAATGAGGGAATTGCAGACGTTGTTGCCGTCCCCGACATAAGCCATCTTCACATCAAAACCCCCGAACTGCTCGCGGACGGTAAACAAATCCGAGACTGCCTGGCAGGGATGCTCAAGATCCGAGAGCGCGTTTACTACAGGAACATCTGAATGCCCTGCTAACTCAACCAATGTCTTGTGTTCATTAACCCTCGCGATTATCCCGTCAACATACCTGCTCAGAATCCTGGCGGAGTCCTTGATCGTTTCCCCCCTGCCGAGCTGCATATCATCCGCATTCAAGATCACCGCTTTTCCGCCCAGCTGGAATATCCCGACCTCAAATGAAACTCTCGTGCGGGTTGACGGCTTTTCAAATATCACTACAGCACTTTTGCCTTTTAACGAATTTCTATAATCCCCCGGGTTTTCCTTAATCTCGCGGGTTTCCCGGAGTATATGATTCAATACCTCGACCGACAAATCAGACACTGAAAGCAAATCCATATTTAATTTATTTTTTATAAAAATAAAAATCAAGATACCCGGTCCTTAACCTTTTTAGCGATCTTTTCCGATTCAAGCACCTTTGCCAGGGATTTAACGTCCGACTCCTTTAAATCAGTCATGTTTTTATAGCCCGCCCTGAACAGCCTTCTCGCCCGCACCCTTCCGATATCCCGGAGCCCAACCAATGGTATCAATTCCTCCTTTACTCCGTATCTTATCCTTATCTCCATCTTTTTCAACTCCCTGACAGAATTTTTCAGCTTTAGGAGTTTCGCCATCTCAGATGCTGAATATGCCAGCCATCTTGCTATCTCCAGTTTCTGGTTCAAAAGTCCAGGCCCAACCTTGTATTTTTCATGTATATCCTTTTCGGAGAACTCTGAAACCCAGTCATAAAAAATCTTTGCTGTCTTGAATCGCTCAAAAAATCTCGGGTCAAAGTAAACCGCATCTGAATTCCTCAGCAACTGATCCTTCTGGGATTCGACCTCAGATAAAAGGGGACCCTCCTCAGACCTGTTTATCCACAGAAGCGGCATCTCATATGCATCACACAGCACCTCTAAAACCCCGAGGGCTGGGAAGTAATCATCTTTTTCTGCTTCTTTCAAGATGGTTATATAATTGTACGCTGTCTGGGGGTCAATATACAATTCTGAAATCCTTTCTCCAAGGTTTGTTGGCAAAAGAAACTTTTTATCATTTTTCTTTATGATGTTTATAAAATCCCAGTCCTTTAACTCATACACAACCCTATTGATCAAATCTTCAAATTCCTCATCCATCTCATACTGATAACCAAAGAATGTGGATTTCAGAAACTCCAGTAACCCTTCCGGGCTCTTTGTAAAATCCGATGCCACAGCCGCTAATACATGAAATCTCAAAACCGGCTCAACTCCCAGTTTTGAATAAATCGGCTCCGGCTCACCTAAAACGTAATTCTCAACAAGAAAATCCCGCTCATCATCTGTTGCTGCGACCATCACAGCCTGCCCGGAATCATCATATTTCGGCCTGCCTGCCCTGCCTACCATCTGCTTGTACTCCAATACCGGGATATAGTCAGACCCGTAGCCAGAGTAACGCTTCATATCCCTGATGATAACAACCCTTGATGGAAGGTTTATTCCAAACGCCAGGGTGGGGGTAGCGGTGATCACCTTAATCAAACCTTCTTTAAATGCATCCTCTACCAGGGTTTTCTGTTCATTTGTGATCCCCGCATGATGAAACGCTGTTCCTTTTCTAACGCATTTAGCCAGTCTTTCGCACTGGATCGTGGGACTGGGAAGTGATTTCAATACACGGTTTTTAATCTCATCCAATTTTTTTTGCGCAGCAAAATTAAGACTTTTGCTTAACTTTTCCGCAACAGATTCAGCACTTCTTCTCGAAGAAACAAATACAAGGACCTGGCCTCCCTCGCCAATACTTTTTATTATAACCCTCTCCATCTCCTTTAACTTATCTGTCCCAACAACAACGGTTTCTGTTAACTTCACAGGCCTCCAGTCTGATTGCACCAGTTCTGCGTCAAGCCAGTCCGCAAGCTCAAAAGCATTTCCTATTGTAGCGGACAGCGCCAGGACCTGGATGTCTGGGAACATTCTCTTAAACTTAGAAATCAAAATTTCATACACCGGACCCCGGTCTGTGGTTATGAGATGGATCTCGTCCATCACCAAGATCCCAACATCTCTAAACAAGTCTGCTCTTGACCTTAAAATGGAATCGCATTTTTCTGATGTAGCAATGAGAATGTCAAAATCCAGTCTTCCCCTGTATTTGCTTGAATCCAGATCCCCGACCTGAATTTTCACCCTGTATCCCAAACGCTCGTACTTCTTGAACTCTTGATACTTTTCAGATGCTAGCGCCCTCAAAGGAACAACATAAATTGCTTTTTTACCCTTCTCCAGTACCTTTGATATCGCAAGTTCTGCTACCAGGGTTTTTCCGGATGCTGTCGGGGTCGCCAGAACAAGGTTTTTCCCATCCAGAACCCCGGATTCCACGGCATCAATTTGAGGGGGATAAAGTTCTTCTATACCTCCACCCCTTAAAATTTCAGTGAATTCTTCACCCAGCGGGAGATCATTTAGTTTCATATTCTTTAGTATATCTCGTATTTCATGTCAATCCATAAACTAAATACTGGATCAATAATGGAATAAAATCCTCTCCTTTCCTTCTCTACTACTCCCTTTTCTTGTAAGTAATCTAATGATTTTGAGACGGTATCTGGATGATCATTTATAACATTTGCTATCTCTCTTGGACTATGTACTTTACTCTTGACCATCGCAATAACGATCTCCTGTTCTTTTGAACTCATTCTACGAAATTCTTCATTAAATATTATATCACCTTCCTCTTTGATTGTATGTTCAATGATCCTGCTTATATCCATCCCTGGCATGCTCTCTATTTGCTTACCAATTAATTGCATATAGAATGGAATTCCTGCTGTAACTTCAAATATCTTGTTTATGGATTCAGAACTTATTTCTTTACTCAAATTTTTTGTAATTAACTCTGCAGCATGTTCCTCAGACAAAGGTTTTATCTTTCTCACTAAAAACTGCCTGTAGAAGGGGGATGTTGAAGATAAAGCAGTTATTTCCATTGTTTTTCTTATTGAACCGGAGATGCATAGGACTGTGTTTTGCTGGCTTTCGTATAAAGTTCTTATAAGTCCAAGTATCTCTTCTCCAACTTTACCATTTCCATTTTTCAAATTCACTATGGAAGGAAATTCATCCAACATAAGAACGCATCTTGTGTTTGTTTCTTTTGCCAATTGCTCGGGAAGGGCAAATACCCTTTTGATTAAATCTCCATATTCCTCTTTTCTTGAATCAAATGTCAATAAAAACTCAATATCCTCCCCCACTTTTGTGCTGATTTTCAATTCCTTAATTGTTTTCCTCAATATGCTCAGTGGAGATTTTATAAGTTCCACTGCTTTATACTTCAAAGATAGTTTTGGTCTGTAAGCATTCAGAATCTCGCTTCCTAATGCTTTAACAAATGTATGAATATTCTTTGGTGCCACTGTCCAGAGAGAAAAATATATAGGTATGATGCCATACTCTTTCATCAACCTTCTATGAGCTTCCTTAAGGATAGATGTTTTTCCAACCCTTCTTGCACCATACAATGCAAACCCCATTTGAATATTCTTATTTGTAAGGGTTTTCAGCATGTCCCCCACTAATTCTTCCCTATCTATGAAATTTTCTCCTTCTGCGGGCGTAAGTGTGAATCCCATTTTGAATCCTGACTATCCTGACAAATTTATCATTGACAAATTTATCATTATTATATGAAATTTGAATTAAAATAAAAATACTCGTACTAATCTCTCAATTCTCTCGATCGTGTCAGTGTCGCTAAAACCAAATTTTTTTTCTCAAGCAACTCAATTTTATTTATCTTTGCAAATGTGGACAGGATGTCACAATCTAAAACCGCAAACATTTTCACTCATTAAAAACTCTTTCCAGTCTCTTATCGCTTTCTTCCCTTGAAGAAGATACCTCTATTTTAACACCCCTGCTGGCAAGTATCTCCTTAAATTCCTCTAAACTAAGGCCTGCTTTCTCAGCAGCAGACCAGAGGCTTACTTCCTTGTTTTTATAAAGATCAACCGCATATTCAATTTTCAGAGATGGTTTCAACTCTAAGAGAGCTCTAAAAGCATCTTTTATAAGGCTGTGCTCATCCCTATAGAGTTTCAATTTTATTAGTGATTCCATCTCTTTCTTTGGGTATATGACATCCATTTTTAATTTCATTAATTATTTGGTTTATTAAAATAAAAGTATCTCACAACAACTCTCAATTCTCTCGATCCTATCACTTCTCTGCATAAACATTTATCCTCCTGAAAGTTTCAAAATATCTTCCATCTGCCTTTTTTGTTCTTTTGACCATTCTTTCAACGACCTCATCCCTGAATGACGCCCGCAGATTCTTTGGGAGTGCCGCTATAAGAGGGATAATGCTCGGCTGCTCTATCCAGTTTATCATGGATTCCTCGTCGGGAAAATAGTGATCTGCATTCTCACCCCAGACTCTACAATTTTTGAATTTAGTTTTTGACAGCAGTTTTTCATATTCCTCAAGTTTTGGCATATACCACGGCCATACGAATCCTCTAAAATGTCCTTCAAAATCCCTAGTTTTCATCACTTCCCGGGCAACAGCAAAAAAGTTGGAGCAGTTGCCGTCACGTCCGAACTGCACTCGCATAAAGCCTCCTGGCTTTAAAGCAGAGTAGATATTGCCCAGAAGCCTTTCATGGTCCGGTATCCAGTGAAGCATAGCACTTGAAAACACAAGATCAAACTCCCTGTCAAATGCCATTTCGTTTATATCAAGAAGAATCAATTCCATATTCCCTGTTTTATGGGTCTCCGCGGTCTCAAGCATTGATGAAGACCAGTCAACTCCGATAACCCTTCCCCCTGGAACTCGCTTCGCAAGCTCTCTTGTCGTAAGCCCGTTTCCGCAGCCTAAATCAAGAATTTTCTCGCTTCCCTCTAATTCCAACTCATCAATTAATTTATTCCCCCATTTCCGCTGGTGCTGTGATGATCCCTCATACTTTTTTCCATCAAAAAGGTCTCTGGATTCCATTTCTTTTATCTTGTAATTCCCAGCATCTCATTTGCGCCATTCATGAATTCATAGGGTACCTTCGATATCTCCATATCTGCGCTACCGGCCATGTCCTCAATAATTTTATCGACAAATAATGATCTTCTGCCGTTGAGGCCAACCAGGGGGAATATCCTTATCTCTTCAGACACCCTCAGCATCTCCTGAATCGAATTTCTATGGAAACGGTAATTTAAGCGGTCATCGTATAGAAAAAGAAAATGCGACGACAGAATCAAAGAAAATTCGTTGTCTTTGAATGGAAGTCTCGGTAGTTCTGACTTAATGTATATACCTCTTTCTTTTTGATAATCCTTTATAAATGTTCTGTAGGTACCTGTGCGGTGTTTAATTAATTCATCCGGACTTTTGAAAAAATCCCATACATACATATCTTCGACCCCAGACAGCGACTGCATAACCTTTAAAATATCCTCTTTGCATTTTTTCTCAAGAATCCCGGGATCAAGATCATAAAGAACGTCGCAAGCGGTAACATCATATCCCTTGCTTGATAATTCAGCTGTAAAAGAGCTTGCACCAGCCGGGCAATCCAATACCTTTTTATCCTTTAGGTAATTTAAATCCAGATTAAACATCATCATGTACTCATTGAAACCTCGGCCGATTAACACTATTTTATCTATATCGAACTTCTTTTCCATTTTCATCTCAATGTGCTGCTTCCCTGTAACTATAATAACCCCTCAATCCTCTCCAAAGTATCGGCGTCATCAGCCCCCTTATCATTCCTAATCCTGACCAACCTCGGGAATCTCAGCGCATAGCCGGATCCATAAGTGGGGGATTTCTGTATCTCCTCGTATGCCACCTCAACAACAACCTCTGGTTTAAGCTTTACCTCCTTCCCAGCCTCCTCCACGATCAGTTCCTTAAGCAGAGATGTCATTTCCTTAAATTGATCGTCTGTAAGCCCAGTCCCCATCCTTCCAATGGTCAGGAATTTTCCTGCTGTGGGATCGCGGGCCGCAAGTAAGAATGACCCAAGCCAGTGGGCGCGCCTTCCTTCACCCCATGTGGCTCCAATTATAACCAGATCCAGGGTCTCCATCACCGGCTTTACTTTATGCATATACCCCACTCTTGAGCCCGGCTGATACAGCGCATCCAGATTTTTTGCCATAACCCCCTCATGACCCATCTCCAACGCTTTTTTATAGAATTTCTCAGCCTCCTTAGGGTCGGATGCGATTATCTGGTCAGCGATCCTGAATTTCTCTGTTGGGGTTATGATTCCTTCCAATATTTTTCTTCTTTCTTTAAAAGGAGTGTTTATTAAACTCTTATCCTCCTTGTATATGACATCAAACAAATTTATCTCAACAGGTATGCTCTTAACCATCTCCTCGATTTTATATTTTCTTTTTATACGCCTGCTTAGATCCTGGAACGGTCTTGGACGGCGAGATTCTTTACTCTGGACAGCAACAACTTCCCCCTCCACAACCGCAGAACCTGCCTTTATATTATTCTTCGCGGATTCTACAATCTCTGGAAATTGCTTTGTCACATTTTCCAGTCTCCTGGTAAAAAGTTCCACACTATCCCCTTTCTTATGGATCTGAACCCTTGCACCATCATACTTTATCTCAAACGCGCACTTTCCGAAGTCTGCAATCGACTTTTCAATGCTTGAGAGTTTAGCGAGCATCACCTTCATCGGCCTTCCCAACTCAATGCCCAGCGCATCCAACCCCTCAATGCCTTTGGTTTTCGAGATCTTTGCCACCTCCCCCATATCAGATGTTAGATTGTATGTTCTATCGATCTTGCCCAGCACGGAACTTCTTAATTCATTTCCAAGTGCCGCATCCAAAAGAAGAATCTTGTTGAAATTCTCAATGTCACCGGGGTTTATTCCATCAATCTTTTTTATTTTGATATTATTATTTTTCAAAAAAATATTATAATAATCAGATAGATTTTCATCCTTTTTGATAACATCATCCAGATCGGCATCAATCAAAATGTTCTTGCCTGCGACTTTTTCCAGAAATCCTTCAATCCTTCTCTTCCCATCCTTTTTTTGCCACAGCAGATCCTTCCATAAAATCTCGGCAAAGAAAGCCCCTGCTATCGCATCCCTGACAATCCCATCCCCCACGCCCAATCTTAATTCTTCGAGGATTAAGCGAGTTAGATAGCGGGATTCGTTTGGCTCGGCAGATGATAAAAGTTCCGATATATAAGAAAGTTTTTTTTCCTGAGATCCAGTGCCTGTAAAAGAAGCGATCTTATTCAATATCTCAGAAACCCGCTCAACTGTTAATTTCTCTCTGAACAAGGTTGTTTGGGATTTTTTAGCGAGAATTTTTTCTGCCGCCAAACCCGAATCCCCGGTTTCCCTGATCTCATCTTCAATCTCTCTTTCTCTAATCCCTGATGCCTGGGAAACCGCTTTAACCATCAACTTTTTCGCTATCCCCAGTTCCTTATCGGAGTATGCCGGAAATGCCCTTCCCTGTAAAAATAATATGATGGTCGGAAGTTCTTCGTCTGGAACCGTGACAAGAAAATCTGCGATTATCTTCGTCATTTCAAGCCGCTTCGTGGTCTTTTCAAGTTTTTCATAAACCCCCACCAATTCCGAGTAATCCATTCTTTATAAAAGTTAATTTTTATATGTATTAGAAAGTATATCTTTCTAATAATACATTAAAATTTTTGCGAAGCAAAAATTTTTCTTGCCTCATAAAAACAAAACATCTGCACCCTCAACTTCCTCAAAATCATCATCCATCGTCACGACATGCAGTTTATAATATCTTGCTGCGCTATACTGATAAGCATCATCAAAGTCCAGATTAAATTTCTTTTTTACAGATACAACCCTGCTGTACTCACTTGCAGGTAATGAAAGGAGTTTGACGTTTTGTAAAATATCCTCGATAAATTTCTGAAACACATCTTCTTTATTGTATCTAAACAAAATCACACCTATTGAGTGTAATGTAAAATCGGTTATATAAAGTTTTCCGATATTATCGTTAAGAAATTTCTTGCAATCTTCCTCCTTCCCCTGCTTTAGGAGTATTTCCAGAAATATATTCGTGTCCAATAAAAACATCATCTCAAACCTGAAGCTTTATGTTGTAAATCGACGGAAGTCAATTTCTCTTTTAAATGTGACAATCCGCCCTCCCAGTCAAATTTAAATTTTTTCTTCCAGATTTCTTTTTGCTGGTACTTAGCGGTCAAAAACTCTATAAAATCCATTGCTTCGCTTCTTAAACTTGTACCTATAATATGATGTCGGAAGTTCTTCGTCTGGAACCGTGACAAGAAAATCTGCGATTATCTTCGTCATTTCAAGGCGTTTCGTGGTTTTTTCAAGTTTTGAGTAAATCTCAACCAATTCTGAGTAATCCATATTTATATATTGATCTATAAAATTAGTATATAAAAAAATGGTTGACATGCTGGGTGTATTGAGGTCTAAATTGATCTGGACCATGGGCGTGGGAGTCATACTTATCTCATTGATGTGGTTTGTAATCATGCAGTCTTCCGGTATAGACGAGGGTTTGGTCGGGGCGATTATTTTATATATCCTGCTGGTGTTGGTTTTTTTCAAAATGAGGGAGTCGGTATCCTCAATAGAAAAAAAATCCAGATTTGAAAGAGATTTTAAAGATCTCCCGATCGAAGAGAGGGAAGAGGAGCTGATGAAACTTATAAAAGATGATCTGCCACGCATAAGGGGGGACGGTGCAGCCGCACTTTATAAGTATTTCAAGGACATATCCGAAAGTACGAGGGATGATGCGTTGGTCTTGCTCGCATCGGATAAGGTATATGCCTTAAGGGAGAATGCCGTGAACACCCTGGTACATTACTTTTCCGACATATCCGAACCCGTGAGAGAGAAACTATTATTGGGATTAGCCGATGACGTGGATGAAGGAAAAGAAATACCCGGGAGTGGAGTGGGGTATTGGATCGTGATAACACTCATCAACGACTTTGAAGATATATCAAATGGCGCCAGGGAGGAGGTCTTAAAGAAATTAGCGCTTAATCAAAACCCGTACACAAAAAGAGATCTTATATTTGTATTGAACAAGAATTCCCGGAAGATCCCGGAAGATTTGAGGGATTATATATTAAATAAACTCGGAGAGGATGAAAATGAGATGGTAAGGAAAGCTGCAAAGAATGTGCATGATCTCCCGGCGGCATCTCTCGGAGAATTCCAGAAGGCTGTTAAGAAACTATGATGTACAAGCAGGTAATTGTGGTAAGAACGGATTTAAAGTTAAGCATGGGGAAGACGGCTGCACAGGTTTCGCACGCCTCGGTTTCCGCGATGCTGAAAAGTAAATTAAGGGATTCTTGGCTGAGAGGCGGGCAGAAAAAAGTTGTTTTGAAGTGCAGGGACCAGGAGGAACTGCTTGAAATCTATGAAAACGCAAGGAACATGGGATTGCCGACGGCGCTGATAAAGGACATGGGCTTAACTGAAATCCCGCCCGGCACGATAACCTGTATAGGCATCGGTCCGGAAAAAGAAGAAGTCCTGGACAGGGTAACGGGACATTTGAAGATGCTGTAACCTATAGAACTTGGTTTGCTTTTTTATTAAACAAAGTGCAATAACTAAATAAGATGAAAAAGGTGAATATAAAGATCCCTGAGGGTATAGCAGATAGAATGGCCAGGCATGAACTCATAGATTGGAATGAAACTCTATGCAGGGAGATCACTTTTATCACAAGTGAGAGGGAAGTTGTGGAGAGCATACTTGAAAAAAGTACACTTACTGAAAAGGATGTCGAGGATATAGATAGAAAAGTGAAGAAGGGTTTATTTGAGAGATACTATGGAAAAACTTAAACTTATTTTAGATACCAATATAATAATCTCGGCACTGATAAAGGATACTTCAATAATCAGGGATATTTTAGTCTCAAATAAAATAAAGTTCTTTGCCCCCGAATTTGTGATGGAGGAGATAGAAAAGTACAGGGGGACAATTCAAAAAAAGAGCGGTCTGAGCGAAATAGATTTTTACTTTACCCTTGGTTACCTGTTGAGGGGTGTTAAAATCATAAAAAAGGAGTGCTTCTCAAAGAATCTTCAGAAAGCAAAAAAGATTATGAAGGACATTGATATTTATGACCCAGAATTCTTGGCACTGGCTATGTCAATACCTAATGACGGGATTTTCAGCAATGATGATCATTTTGACAAAACAGAGATAAAGAGGTGGTCTGTAATGGATGTTGTAGATTGGCTTGAAAAACATGAATTTAAGTAAACCCCTGTTTTCAGAGATGAAAATGCATGTGTCGGCATCGGTCCGGAAAAAGAGGAGGTCCTGGACAGGGTAACGGGACATTTGAAGATGCTGTAGTTCTCTCGTAATCATTTAATACTTAAGCTCCTCATAACCCTCAATTCTTGAGCCCTTCATAATTTCTTCGGCGCCCACGTACACCGAAGAGACCCCCCCGATCAGCGAAGAGATCCAGAACGAGAATACCCTGTCGATTATTGTAACCGCCGCCGCCAATGCTGCTCCTATGCCAAAGAGAGCAAATAACGCGATGCTTGAGCCCTCCCATATACCAACCGCTCCGGGCAGCGCAGGGACGGAAGAGATTGCTATGACAGTTAACTGGACGATCAGGACAACCAGCAATAAATTCGGGCTGCTGAAGCCGAGAGCCAGGAAAATAAGGTACATTCTAAAGACCGATAGAAGCCATATGGTTAATGAGACTATTGTGCCAAAAAATAATGTGAATTTGTTTGCAAACATCCTCAGAGATTTCCGGAATTTCGATACAATGCCGTCAATTCTGGATTCAGCGGTTCTTATGCTTTCAACATTCCTTAAATACGGGATCTTTAAAAGAATTTTAATAAAAAAAAGGATTATTTTCATCGAATATCTCTTATTTAACAGCAAACCGATAACTGCAGAGAACCCCGAGACCAATAAAATTGCGGCAATCGCTAAAACAATAGTTACCGCGACCTTTATTGTTGTTCCAAAGAGACTTATGTTTACGGATGCCCCCACCTTAACAGCAAAGATAAGTGCTATCGCGATCAGGAAAAGCAGCGGGAAGATGTGCAGGAACAGATCCACGACAACACTCGCAAACGATCTCTCGATACTGATCTTATCGATTTTATGCAGTAAATATGCCCTGACCGGCTCCCCCCCGGCGATTCCGATGGGGGTTATGTTATTGGCCAAATATCCGACAAAAGATGCCTTTAAGGTATTTAAAAAGGACACCTTTGTCTTGTGAAGGACAATCTGCCATTTTACCGCCAGCAAAACCAATATAAGAAGCTGGATTCCTAACAGCGCCAGAAACCATTCAAAACTGAGTTTCGATACCTCGCTGATGATATCCCGTATTCCAATAAACCAGGATATGCCCGCGATGATGCCAATCCCAAGCAAAAACAACAATAGCGATTTTTTGTCCATATTATATCTTTTATTAATAATTATAAAAATTAAAAATGCTGCATGAACTTCTTGACTGCGTTGATTTACGCTTGGATGCCGGGGCAGAAGAAATTCCAGAAAGACTGAAGGAGTTTGAGGATAAAACGATTCTTTTCAACACATCAAAAGGCAGGGTTTTGGGGAATTTATGCGCCGACAGGGATAAGATTAAAGAAAGATGGAATCTTGATGCAGCGAGTTTGTTGAATGCCCTGGAAAACCCGAAGACCGTGGAAGTCAAAGGTGACGGAAACGTGAAGAACAACATTTCAAAGCCCGATTTAAGTAAACTGCCGCTGTCAAGGTATTATGCCCGGAACGGGGGCAAATATATAAATTCAGGGGTTATAGTGGCAAACGACCCCGAGTACGGAAGGAACATATCGTTTCACAGGATGATGTTTCTTGACAGGGACAGGCTAGTCCTTAGATTATGCCAAAGAGATCTTTATTCTTACTATGATAGGGCGGTTGAAAGGGGCGAAGACCTGGAAATCGCAATTTGCATAGGGCTTCACCCTGCAGTATTATTATCTGCTGCAACATCCCCCCGGATTGAAGTGGACGAACTCACCATAGCCTCCCGCTTGCTTGATGATTTCTATCTGGTTAAATGCGAAACCGTTGATTTGGAAGTTCCGGATGCAGAGATCGTTCTGGAAGGAAAGATAACCCAAGAAAACGCACCAGAGGGACCTTATGTCGATATTACCCAAACGCTGGATTTTGTCAGGGAGCAACCCGTGATCCAATTGACCTCAATGATGTACCGGGATGATCCCATATATCATTCTTTGATGCCCGCGACGCAAGAACATCTTATTTTGATGGGCATGCCAAGGGAGTCTACAATCCTTAAGGAAGTAAAGAAAGTTGCGGATGTCAATGATGTTTGCTTAACAAAGGGGGGATCCGGGTGGCTGCACGGAGTCGTTTCAATAAATAAATCCGCTGAAAGCGATGCCAAAAATGCTATTGACGCGGCATTCAGGGGACATCCAAGCTTAAAGCATGTTATCATCGTAGATAACGATATAGACATCCATAATCCGGATGACGTGGAGTGGGCTCTTGCAACGAGATTTCAATCAGACAGGGATCTGGTGATCTTTAAGAACGTCAAGGGCTCGACATTGGATCCTTCTGCAGGTGAGGGCGCGATAACTTCAAAACTTGGATTCGATGCCACTAAACCCTCTAAAGATGCGAAATTTGATAAAGTATTTTTAAAATAACATGGACAAAAAGTATAGAGATTTAGGCGATCTTCAGATAACTGAGAAGGGAAAAAATGTAATTAAGGGGGGTATTTTAGCACAAAAATTTCCGCAAACTTCTGAAGAAAGGGCGAGGAAAATAAATAAATCAAAATGGGCAGGGATATTTGTTTACGCATTGATTCTTTTTGTGATTGGAGCGATTTATTTCTTGGGAAGTGAAGATAAATCCGCAAACGGGACTGAACCCAAAACCACGGGCGGGGACACAACCACGGGCGGGGACACAATTAGTGGGGACCTGAAGCTTTTATCAATGACCTACGAACCTAAACCACTGCACGAAGGATAAAAAGGAAACTTTACCTTTATATTTTCCTGGGATGGCGATGATAATTCAAAAGAATTTGCTGCAGGTCTCTATGTCGATGATGTTTTGGCAGATAATGTTACCGGCTGGATGGATGCGCACTCATCGGACAAACATTCACTTTATTGGACGGCAAACGGTACAGGTGAGAAAAAAATATCTGTATCTCTGGATTTCCAAGATAAAATCCCTGAACGCAATGAAAGTAATAATAATAAAACTTTATATGTCCCAGTCAATCCGATGGAATCTGTTGCATAGACATGGATGCCGACTTTTAAATATTTTTATTGTAATACAAACTGTATGATTCTCAATATTATTATGATCTTCATGAGATTTGTTACTTCTATATTAATTATATGCTGCAAGGCATTGGAGGGGGTCGGAGATATGCAAAACACCATGTTTTTTGTATGTGTAAGACACGGAGTGTCTTAGACACCCCCCAAATTCATTCTGAGGGTCAACCTTTTAGAAGGTTGTTTTTTATCAAAAACGATCAATATTTTTTGACATATTTTTTTGAATCAGAAAAGAAATTCCTGATTTTTTACAAAAATACCAAAAATCCTTTTTGAATCAAAAAAGAAATCAATTTGCAGTGAATATTTTTTATTTTTTTATTTTTTATATCAATGACGATAATTAAATTATGTATAATACTTACGAATGTTAAATTAATTATCTAAAAAGGCTATTTTTGATATAATCAAATTATCTAAAGAGATAATTAAATCAGTTATTTTTTATTTATAAAATTCTCATAACATAATAATATAAGATCCAATACTGAGAGATGGAAATAAAACAAGTAGCGGGGGATTATGAATCTATGCTTCGAGAAACTATGAAGGCGGATCATATTAAGGTTCTTGAGAAACTTTCTAAGCCGAGGTATGATTATGAGATCTCGAAGGCCACGGGTACAAAGACGACCGTAGTAAGGAAGTTGTTAAATGAACTCTATGGTCACAGCCTGGTGGAGTATGAAAGAATAAGGGATAAAAAAACCGGGTGGTACACTTACATCTGGAGAAGGCGCGATGGTAAGGTTGTGAAGTATGTGCAGGATTATTTAGAAGGGGATTTGAGGAATTTAGAAGAAAGGTTGCGCGAAGAGCAAAATAATGTGATGTTCACTTGTGAATGCAAAGTCTGTGGAGAGAATAAACACATTACTCTGGATAAAGCGATAGAATTTGAATTTATGTGCCGGGATTGTGAATCTCGCATTAAAGAATTCGATGATTATGGCATCGTCTCGGAATTAGAATCCAAAATCGCAAAAATCAAGGAAATTAAGAAGAATATAAGCGGGGCCCTGTTAATGATACTGGGCAGGTATGATGATGCCGAGCGGGAGTTCAGAGAGGCGATAGCGATAAATCCAAATGATGCCGAAGCCCACCATAACCTCGGAATTCTACTGTATAACCTAAAAAAGTATGATGATGCCGAGCGGGAGTTCAGAGAGGCGATAGCGATAAATCCAAATGATGCCGAAGCCCACCATAACCTCGGAATTCTACTGTATAACCTAAAGAGATATGATGGGGCAGAGCACGCGTTTAGAGATGCTACAGAGATATATTTAGACGACGCGGATGCTCATTATGACCGCGGGGTTTTGTTAAGTATGTCGCAGAAGTATGATGATGCCGAGCGAGAGTTTAGAGAGGCGATAAAATTAAACCCCAATTTTGTAGATGCTCATCACTCTCTTGGGATTTTACTGCATACAATGGAGCGATATGATGATGCCGAGCGAGAGTTCAGGAGGCTGATAGTGATAAATCCAGATGATGCCAGAGTCCATAACAGCCTCGGAATTTTATTGCATGATGTGGAAAGATATGATGAGGCAGAGGGTGAAATCGATAAAGCAGTGGATATATACGTAGGTGATTTGCATAACCCTCAGAATAGAACGGCTTTGTTAGGTATCTCTCAAAGATATGATGATGCTGAGAAGGAGTATATGGATGCGATAAAAATAAATCCGGATATCGAGGAGGCTAATCATTCTCTCGGAGTTTTATTAGAAAATTTAAGAAGATATGATGAGTCGATAAATGAGTTCAGAGAAGCGATAAAAAAGGATCCGGAGTATGTTCCAGCCCATAACAACCTTGGAATTTTACTTTATAATTTAGGACTGTATGATGAAGCGGAGTATGAGTTCAGAGAAGCGATAAAAATAAATTCCGGGCTTGCTGAGCCCCGATATAATTTAGGGTTGTTATTAGAAAACCTGGATAGGGGTGATGAAGCAGAAAAAGAATACATGGAGGCGATGAATATATGCCCGGATCTTGCGGAATCAAAAGAAACGGCAGGAGTGCATTCCAACCCCATTTGGATTCATTATAACCCTGAAATAAGCAGACCGTCCTTGTATTAGTGATGATTAATCCCGTTATTTTATTCCTATCGTTAATATATTTTTATTATATGTGATAACAATAACAACTAGAATAATAATAAATTCTAATGATCAATCCTATTTATTTATCAAATACCTATATATAACGTAATTTCCCACAACAAGAAACTTAAATATGAATGTAAAAAGAGCATTGAGAGACTATAAATTTATACTCTTGGAATACATGAGCGATAAACACATTAAAGTTCTCAAAAAACTTTCTAAGCCAATGTATGATTATGACATATCCACCCCAATGGGGTTAAAAACAACGATTGTAAGGAAGTTGTTAAATGAACTCCATGGTTATAGTCTGGTGGAGTATGAGAGAATGAAGGATAAAAAAACCGGGTGGTACACTTATATCTGGAGAAGGCGCGACGATAAGGTCGTGGAATATACAAAAAATTCCCTTGCGAGAAATTTAAGGATGCTGGAGGATAGATTGCAAGAAGAGCAAAATAACGTGATGTTCAGCTGCAAATGCAAAAACGGGGGGGAAAATAAACACACGACTCTTGGACAAGCGATGGAGTATGAATTTGTATGCCCGGTTTGTGACACGCCTCTTAAAGAATTTGATAATTCCGCGTTCATCTCGAAACTAGAATCGTACATTTCAGAAGCCAGAAAGGGCCTTAAGAAGATAAATGTCAGGTAGTTTATTATTGGCTTTCAGTTAAATTTATGAAGATATGATGAAGATAGGAGTTCTATCACTGCAAGGCGATGTTTCCGAGCATGTTTCTATGATGCGCAAGGTTGTTGGTAAGGCGGGAGCAGATGGCGAAGTAGTTGATGTGAAAAATAAAAATGATCTTAATGTCGATGCACTCATAATTCCGGGGGGCGAAAGTACAACAATCGGAAAATTACTTTTAAAAAACGGTATGGTTGAAGAGGTCAGGAGACTGGCAGGGGAAGACATCCCAGTAATGGGCACCTGTGCCGGATTGATTCTACTTGCAAAGGAGGTGGACAAAGATCAAAAAACCTCTCAGTACCTTCTCGGATTGATGAACATGGAAGTTAAGAGGAACGCATTCGGGAGACAAAAAGAAAGCTTTGAAATTGATTTACGTTTAGATGGTTTGAAATTCGAGAAGCCGTTTCCATGTGTTTTTATCAGAGCTCCGATAATAGAAAGGGTATGGGGGGATTGTAAGGTTTTAGGGAAATGCGATGGAAAAATTATCGCAGCGCAGCAGGGGAATTTAATGGCATTGTCATTCCACCCGGAATTAACCCATGACACGAGGATCCATGAATATTTCTTATCTCTGGTGTTAAGTAAATGATATTAATCAATTTCAATTATCTCAGGCAATTTACCCAATCTTCCGATGCTGCCGCCCCTTATGATCAGGACACCCTCTATCTTATCCGTAAATTTTTTTGCAAATTCAATTCCTCGCTGAACCGATTCTTCAACCCCTCCTTTAACAACATTTCCAATCGCGGTTGCGGCAGCATCGGCAACTGCCGCACTTTTCGCCGCAACCACGGTTGCGTCGGATTCGCCAAAAGAGATTGAATGTCCTACGGAGGCGGAAGAAGTACATACCCCTGAAAAACCGTTTGGCTTTACTTTAAAACCAATATTTGGAGTAGAATCTCCTGCATAAATCTTAACCACAAACTCATCATCTCCTTCAGCATACATACAGATATCTCCGCCGTTTTCTATCAAAATTTTCCTTGCCCCGAGTTCAATGCCTTTTTTTGCAACCAACTCGGCGAGCGTTCCCGCAACGGCAGCCATTGGTCCTATTCCAAAAATTTTTGCAGAATCCGCCATAATCCTTGCAATTTCCGGGGCATTACCTGTGGTTTCAAACGGCTCCAGACTGATACCGAATTCAGGGTTCTGCTCCATATACCTTTCCAATTGTTTCCTTTGAAAAAATACCTCCTTTGCCAACCCGTCAAATACGTCCTTGTCCGATTTAATATTCAAAACAGTTTCCTTATACGCGAACTTACGGGTTTTCATAACCTTTATGTATTAATAAAAATAATTAGAAACAGAATGAATTACCTGAAAATAGCAGAGATTCTTAACCTGGGCATTGAAGATGATATAGTTGCTGCGGAAATTCTAAACGAGTTAATCGAAAGCATGGAGGAAACAATGGAGTTGATACAAATCAGAATTGAAAACGCGCCCGTGATAGTTTTTGGTGCGGGTCCTTCCCTCGAGGGGGATATAAAGAATATGATCAAGTGGGGGCTGCACAAAAAATGTGTGTTGGTTGCGGCAGATGGTGCTGCAGAGGCATTGTTATGGAGGGAAATCGTTCCATACGCGGTTGTTACGGATTTGGACGGCGACATTAACTCACTATTAAGGACAAATTTGCTCGGCAGCATTGCAGTGGTGCATGCGCACGGTGATAACATCGGTCTTCTAAGAGAACATGTTCCGCAGTTAAAACGGATACTGGGTACGACCCAGGTTTGCCCGATAGGCAGGCTGCATAATTTCGGAGGGTTTACCGACGGCGACAGAGCAGTGTTTCTCGCTGCGAACTTCAATCCAAAAGTAATAGGATTGTGCGGCATGGATTTTGGCACTGAGATCGGGAAATACTCCGGGAGCAAGGATAAAGAGATGAAGATAAAGAAACTGCATATAGGGAAAATATTATTGGAAGAATTGGCATCAAAGCGCAGGATAATTAATCTAACCGAAAAGAGTGTGTTGGAGATAGAAAGGATCTCGGCTGAAGAATTTGCAGGTCTGTTATAAAATTCACTCCATCATACGGTTAACAATATCGGTTCTTGTCAGAATCCCAACTGCTTTACCATCGTCCGTTATTATTAACCTTCCGATACTGTATTTGTCCATGATCTTTATACAATCTATCAACTGCGTGTCTTTATCAACGGTCAAAATATCCCCTATGCAAATGTCTTTTACAGTACCTTCCGTTTTGCCCTCGACAAAAGCATTCACAATGTCGGCCATGGTTATGATCCCCACCGTCTTTCCCCTCTCAATAACAGGTGCACCTTCTATGTTGCATTCCGCAAGCACCGAAGCACATTCCTTTATACCCATATCCCGGTCAAATGTGATCAACTTCTTTTTTATAAACGATTCTGCAGTTTCCTTTGGTATGGAAGTAATGCTTTCCGTTTCAATCAATATCTCTCTGCGGGTGTCATCTCTCCCTATAACGGCACCTTTTAAGATTATATGGTTAAGAGGAGTGGGGCCTATCTTCACATAACCCCTGTCCCTGATCTTTTTTGTGTCGCCAATCACGCTCACTATAGCCGCGCATTCACTTGGATGAGGGACTTTAATAAGTGCAATTCCTTCAACATACAACCCCTCGATCTCCTCGCCATCCTGATATATCGGGACATTCACGGGGGATTCAATAGCCTCAATACCCATGGATTCATATGCTTTGATCGAGGGGATATAACCGCCTTTTGGTCCGGGGGTACCTTCCACATAACCCAGCGCGTGAAGTATCTGCATCTGATTTCTTATTGTTCCGGAAGTGCGAGAAGTGCGATCAGCTATCTCTTCACCTCTTACCGGAGCCTTTTTTTCTTCATAAAGATCAATTAAAGCAGATAATGTCTTGTATTGTGATTCATTAAGCATTTTACAATTATTTATTATTACAAAAATAAAAAATATAAACAAAATGCTTGTTACAGTCGGGGGGACGATTGCCTCGGGAAAAACAACACTTGCAAAGGGAATTGCCGACAGATTTAAATTTAAGCACTTATCTGCCGGCGAAATAATGAGGAGACTGGCAAAGGAACATGAAATGGATATCACGGAATTTTCGAAGCACGCGGAGGGAAATCCTGACATTGACCACAAGATCGATGAAATGCAAAGAGAATTGGTTTCAAGGTATTTAGACGAGGGATATGACGTTATAATCGACGGCAGGCTTTCCGCGTATTTCCTGGACCCCGATATTAAAGTATGGTTCTACACTCCGCTGGATGTTGGCGCCGAGAGGATTATGAAGAGAGACGGGTACGGCAGAGAAGAAGCGGTAGAAAAAATCAAACTTCGCGAGGGAAGTGAAAAAAAAAGATACAAAGAACTCTATAATATCGACCTGGACGATTTAAGCGTTTACGATATCGTTCTTAATACGGGAAAATGGAGCATCGAGGGAATGACAGATGTTGTGGCAAAAGCGATTGAGAAATATGCTTTAAAATAATAAAATGGAGAAAGAAAAATTTTATCCGAAACGGTCGGGAAAGCGGTAACGGATCGGGCTTACCTGTATAATCTGATGCGATACCCCCACGGCACCATAAAAAACGGGTAAATCAACCTTCTGAAAGCACACCCGACAATCAAACATGCATAAAGATCAAAATCCCGATAACCGCCCCGCTTAACGTAGCAAACAAATTCGTGAAATGCTTATTGAAAATGCCCCTTCGCTCAAGGGTCGCTCCAAATAAACTGTCGATGTTGCAGGCGATAAACCCTGCCGCGGATGCGACAAGGAGCATTTTCGCATCACCAATGCCCAGAGCTAAAGGTATGGCAGCGATTAATACCGCTGCAGCAAGCGCGGAAATTTCCCCGAGCGGGGTTATCCCCCCGTCCGTTCCCACCTCTACCTTTTTAAATGTGGTGATCATTATCGGTTTCTTTTTCGCTAGCTGCCCGATTTCCGCGGCTACCGTGTCGGATGTTGCGGCGGCGATCGCGCAAACATAACCGATCAAAAACATATACTGTTGGGTAAAAGCGAATAATAACGCGCACAGTAAAGCAGAAAACCCGTTGCCCATCACATTGCCGACACCTCTCCCGCCTGCCTTCTCCGCAACATGAAGTTTATCCTTCACACCGTACTTATATCTCGTTGAGATTCCCCCTATCACCACAAATCCAACCAACAGCAAGAACCATTTAATCCCAATCTCAGTGTTCTGATAACCATATATGAAGCAAAGCAAAATCCCGACGCTCAATACCACGCCCGAGATAAAACCCCGGACGTTCACGACCCCGAATACATACCCCACCGACCCCAAAATAATTGAAATTAATGCGGCTAAAATAATCTCCAACAACATTTTAATGCTTTTATTTTTTTTTAAACTTATCCTTAATAAATAAAAATGAAAAAGAAACCTTTAATAATCCTTTTGGGCGGATCATCAGGGGTCGGAACATCCACCGTGTCAGTTGAATTATCAAAAAAATTGGATATTACGCACGTTGTTGAGACCGATTATATCAGAGAGGTTCTTAGAGGGATTATTGAAGATAGATACTCCCCGATTCTGCACAGATCGTCATATAATGCCTATGAAGCACTTCCCGGCTATGAATGGCTGTCAAAGTATATGAAATTCGATAAACTGGTTTTAACCGGTTTTGTGCACCACATATCAATGATTTCCCCCGCGGTTGGCCAGATTATAGAGCGGGCGGTTGACGATGTGAACAATCTGATAATTGAGGGCGTTCACTGGTGCGATGATATCCCCCTTCAAAAATTTAAAAACCGTGCAGATATCCATGAGTTTATCTTAAGTGTGGATGAGGAAATCCATAAAGGGAGATTTCTAAAGAGAGCGATGGAGAAAAAGAGGGGGGAGAAACATCTGGGTTATTTCGATGAGATACGAATAACGCATGATTACCTGGTTACGCGGGCAAAGAAAAAAAATATCCCCGTTATTGATACAAACAGGAGCGTGGATGATATTGTCCGCGATTTAATTAAGTATATAAATAGATCCCCTGAAAAATAACACGGATTTATAACCGAAATCGAAGAAAACACTTTTATTTAATAATATATTATATTAATATACTATTCTTTATGTAGAATACAATTTATAAAAATGGCGGAAGTACAAAAAAATAACATAAATAAGGGTAAAATTGCCCTAAGGGAAATTCACACAGGGGATATAGATCGTGCAGAGGAGTATATGAACTTTGTCAGCGCATTGGTTGACGAGGATGCTCCGATCGGATTAAACGAGAAGATCACCCTGGAGCGGGAAAGGGATTTCCTGAGGAATTTTATTGCGAGAGCGGATAGTAAAGACGCTATATACCTTACCGCGTGGGACGGGGAAAAGTTGATTGGCATCTGCGGGATAGAGCGAATGGAATTTCTCCAGAGGCATATGGGACAGATGGGGGTGGTGATAGCAAAAGATTACAGAAATCAAGGCGTTGGCACGGAGATGATCAAAGAGGCGTTGAGGTTGGTAAATAATATGGTTGATCTTAAGATAGTTGAAATGATAGTGCTTTCAACAAATGAGCGGGCAATTAAATTGTATAAGAAACTCGGGTTTAAAGAGGTTGCTAAAATCCCGCGGGGATATGAATACCGCGGCGAATTGGTCGATTGTATTGTCATGCAGCATGATATTTGATCCAGATCATTTAATTAAAAATGGACCGGGAAAAATGCTGTCCAAGGTTGGACAAAGGGGAATGGGATAAGAAAGAGTTTGTCTGGGAAGAGAAGCCCTTCTACAGGACAAAATACAGGAGCGCGTTCTACATACCGCTTAATCTCGGGGGTGTTGTAAAGAAGGCGATGGATGAGATTTCAGGGCGGGACCTGATTCCAGAGCAGGTAATGATGCTTTCAAAGGAGGAGTCCATGTTCTCTTCCACGCTTCTTGTTTCAATAAAGGAAGATGCAGGGGCAGATGACCTCCCCAGGGAGAAACTCTCGGGCAAGTACCTTGCGATGCTGTTTGAAGGCAGCTACAAGGAAACGGGAAAATGGGTTAAGGAAATTGAAAACTATCTGGAAGAAAAGGGCAAGAGAGCAGATGAACTGTTATTCTGGTATGTCACATGCCCCAAGTGCATAAAGAGATACGGGGGCGCTCAAACGGTAATATTTGCAAAAACAGGTTGAAATGAACAACATAGAAATCGCTATCCTCGGACTGCTGACCGAGAGGGCAATGCACGGCTATGAACTGGATGCCGTGGTTGAAGACAGGGGCATGAGAAACTGGACCGAAATCGGGTTTTCCTCAATCTACAGTACATTTAAAAAACTGGAGAAGCGGGAGTTTGTTGAAAGCAGGATTGAATACGGCGAGACTCTGCCGCCGAGAAAGATCTATGAAGTCACGGAGAAAGGGGCAGGGGAATTTAGAAAAGAGGTAAAAAGAATACTTTCAAGCCCGAAAAGACCCGTTTCAGAGTTTGATCTGGGCATTGCAAATATATGGTGCGTAAGCAGGGAGGAGGCGGTTTCATCGCTTGAAAGTTATATCAAAAAATTGAAAAAAGAGAAAAAAGAACTGGAGGAGTTATGGATACGGCAGGGGGGAGAAAGGCTGCCGTTTTTTGTTGCGGCATTATTTACCCGACCGATGACCCATATAGGGGCGGAACTTGAATGGGCGGAAAAATTTATTGGCATCGTAAAATCCCGGAAGGATTGGGGGGGCGGCAAAAGGATTGATTAAGTTCGGATAATTTGAATGATACTCTCCTGGCATGAATATCGACAATGTGCCACCTACACTTCCAATCGTATCTCCTCCTTCAAAAGATCTTTCATCCCAATTTTCTTTAACATATCCCGGGTAGAGTTTGACACATTAAGATA
>MCBC01000156.1 GCA_001723855.1 Candidatus Altarchaeales archaeon WOR_SM1_86-2
TTTGATGCTTTATGTGCTTAGTTTAATTATCATCTACTCAAATATAATAATTCAACAAGATTTTCCACAGCTAATTAACCCAATTTAAAAGGGGGAGCACCCAAAGATGAGGATGTACAGGAAAATGCATTTACATGTTTGTTATGTGGCAGGTGTAAAGAAATTTGTCCTGTTGGCATAGATACAAGATCGATGAGAATAGCAACACGCTCCCATCTTATGGGTTGTAAAAATTATCCCGAAAACTTTAATCTGGTGCGGGAAGGCATGGAGAAAACGCATAATGTCGCAAATTTCCCGAACGAGGAGAGGGCTATGTGGGCGGAGTTCATGGATGAAGCACCAGATGATTTTTACCAGGGGGACAAAGCGGAGGTTGTTTATTTCGTTGGGTGCATGGCGTCTTTTTCGCCTGCGGTCCAGGACCTTCCTGAAAAAATGGCTGCTTTCCTTGAAAAACAGGGAGTTGACTTCACGATCATGGGCGAGGAAGAGTACTGCTGCGGCTATCCTTTGATGGTCGCGGGAATGGGTGACGAGAAAGTAGTTGAAGAGATGATTGAACACAATGTCGGGGAAGTAATAAAGCGCGGGGCAAAGACAGTACTTTTCGGATGCCCGTCTTGTTTGCATACATGGAGGCATGAATACAAGCCGAGATTTGATAAAAGGGGATACGATATAGAGTTAATGCACCACACGCAATTTTTGAAGAAACTGATTGACGAAAGTAAAATTAAATTAAAAAATCTCGATTTAAAGGTTACTTACCATGACCCCTGCGACCTTGGAAGGAACTGCGGAATTTTTGACGAGCCAAGGGAGGTGATAAGAGCAATACCGGGAATTGAATTCGTTGAAATGGACAATAACAGGGAATTTGCGTTGTGCTGCGGGGGCGGCGGGGACCTTGAAATCGTTGACGAGAAACTCCCGGGAGAGATTGCAAAGGTTGTGGTTGAAGAAGCAAAGGAAACGGGAGCATCCGTTCTTGTTACCGCCTGCCAGCAGTGTAAGCGGTCGCTTGCGGGGGCTGCGGAAAAGGAAGGGGGAATTGAAGTACTGGATATTCTTGAATTGATTAATAGGGCAAGTAATAATTCTAAATAAATCTAAAAAATAATAATTAGATTAAATCAACTATGATGAAGGTAAAGAACGAAAGAAGCGAACACTGCCACGGCATGAATGTGCATTCGAATGGTTTCATGCGGTTAGCGCTGAAAGTACTTGGGACTTTTTTTGTGGTGCTCGGATTCATCGGCATATTTGTCCCACTTCTCCCGACAACCCCGTTTCTTTTACTTGCTACGGCATGTTACGCTAAAAGTTCCCTCAGGTTTTACAACTGGCTGATGACCAACAGGATTTTCGGGAGATATATTAAGAACTACATGGAAGGCAGGGGAATACCTTTGAGGTCAAAAATCATATCAATTTCATTTTTAACCGCTGCAATCGGATACTCCATATTGTTCGTGGTTCCTGTTTTAGCGGGTAAATTCATATTAATCTTAATTTATATCGGGGTCTGCTGGCATATAATTTCGCTGCCGACTTTGAAAAAATAAAAATGCATAAATTAATTGACCTTGGGTACATGGACACGCTGGAAACCCAGACCGTGTATTCGGCGGTAGCAAGGCAGATGAGCAGGGAAAAGTCCCGGGATACGACGATAATAGTCTGCATACCCCGCGATCCCGCGATATGCATCGGCTACCACCAGCACCACACCGAGGTGGACACAAAACTTCCCGTTATCAGGCGGGAAATCGGGGGCGGGGTGGTTTATCTTGAAAAGAACCAGGTGTTTTACCAGGTTATCGCGCCTTCGAAGGGGATGAGAAACCCGATACCTGTGTATAAAAGATTTTTGCAGCCCGCGGTTGACACGCTGCATGAACTGGGGATAGAAGGAAAATATGTTCCTGACGCGGATATATGGGTTCGCGGTAAGAAGATTTCAGGGAACGCCGGCGGAAGGATCGCGGATGCCGATGTCATAGGGGGAAATTTACTTGTTGACTTTGACCGTGAAGTCATGAGCAGTTCCATGAACATAAACGACGATGCAAAGAGATTATTTGCAGGGGGTATGAAAAAATACCTGACCACGATAAAACAGGAAACGGGGGATGTGAACGTAAATGAAGTCAAGAGAATTTTAATAGAGAATTTTAATAATAATCTTGACATTGAATATAGGAATTTAACGGGTGAGGAGTTAAAATTGATGAAGGAATTAAACAGAAAATATAAAACGGAAAGGTGGATTCAAATGAAGGATTATATGCTTTCAAAATCAAGAAAGGGTATAAAGGTTGCGGAAGGCACATACATCCATGAAATCAAGTACGGCGATGAAAATACCGTGGTTATGGTGCAGGACGGCGTTATTACCTGTTCCGCAACAGAGGGATTGATCGGGAAACCATATAATCAAAACAAAATTAAATAAAGAAATGAAAATGAATGAAAAAATCAAAGAACCAAGAGAATCACCCGGGTATTTAAGGACAAGCACCGCAGCGGCAATGACCCTCGGCTTTATCCCCGGCAGGTTCTACAGGGACGCAAAGTTGTACTGTATAAATTTACTGTTAACCTACAGGGGCGGCTGCAAGGCGAACTGCGCTTTCTGCGGTCTTTCAAGAGATCGCGCATCAGAAGATGAAAATGAAACATTTATAAGAGTTGATTGGCCCATCTACAAAACGGATGAAATCATTGAAGCCATGAATAAAGTCCCGCACGCAAAGAGGGTATGTGTTTCGATGATCACGCACCGGAGGGCTTATGAAGACCTCTGCACTGTAGTTGAAAAAATTAAAAATAGAAATACGACCAATATCTTGATTTCAACATTAATTACCCCGACACTGATGGACAGGGAAAAATATAAACATTTAAAGGAAATCGGTGTAAATAATATTGGAATTGCGGTTGACGCTTCAACCCCTGAATTATTTGATAAATTAAGGGGCAGAGGCGTTAAAGGTCCCCACAGCTGGAACAAATACTGGGAAGATGTGGAAACCGCTGTGAGCATTTTTGGAAAAAACAACGCGACAATTCATCTGATCACAGGAATAGGCGAAACAGAAAAACAGATGACTGAGGCCATACAGAGATCCGTTAATTTAGGGGCTGACCCGCACATGTTTTCTTTCTTTCCGGAGAAAGGCTCGGAAATGGATAATCATCCCCAGCCGCCTATCGGGAAATACAGAAGGATACAGCTTGCCCGCTATTTGATACAGTATGGCTATACTAATATTGATAAGATGAAATTTAACGGTGATGAAGAGATAATTGATTTCGGCATTAATGGCGGTGCGCTGGATAAAGTCATCGAATCAGGGGAACCGTTCATTACATCAGGGTGTCCTGATAGAGAAGGATATGTAGCATGCAACAGACCTTATTCAAACTGCACGCCAAAACAGGCAATGAACGGGGAACTCAGGAATTTCCCGTTTCATCCGAATAACGAGGATATTGAGATTGTTAAAACTCAGCTGAAAGAATATAATTAAAATGTGGCATTTATTAGACACTGGTGCGAGAACGGCAGCAGAAAACATTGCATTAGACGATGCGCTCCTTAAAGCAAGAAGCAAGAATTTAATCCCCAATACTTTAAGGTTTTTACAATTCAAGCCGAGATGCGTGCTTGTCGGCTATCACCAGCGCGTTGAGCAGGAAGTTAGGGAAAGTTTTTGCATGGAGAACGGGATTGAAATAAACCGCCGCATAACTGGCGGGGGGGCGATTTTCTTTGACGAATCCCAGCTCGGCTGGGAAATAATCGCCTCTAAATCTTCTTTTCCCATGCCTCTTGAGAAATTGTATGAGAGAATGTGCAAGGGCACGATTCTGGGGCTGGAAAAGCTGGGGGTGGAGGCTGAATTCCGCCCAAAAAATGATATTGAAGTAGCAGGCAGGAAGATCTCAGGGACCGGCGGGACAGAATCCGTCGGAGCATTATTTTTCCAGGGAACGCTGCTTGTTGATTTTGATGTCGATACAATGCTTCGCGCGTTAAGGATTCCGGTTGAGAAATTAAAAGACAAGGAGGTGGAGTCGGTAAAGGACAGGGTTACCTGCCTGGCATGGGAAATTGAAAAGCTTCCCGGGATCGGGGAAATTAAACAAAAATTAAAAGAGGGTTTTGAGGAAGCGTTTGATATTGAATTCGATAATTTTGATTATAATTTAGAAAATTTAAATTTAAATAAATTCAGGTCTCGTGGATGGGTCTACGGCAAAAGGAAATACCCAAAAAAGGATGTTCTGCGAGCGGTTCACAAGGCAAAGGGAGGGCTTATCAGGGTTTCTGTTTCCGTCTCAGGGCAGCGAATTAAAGAAATGTTGATTACAGGCGACTTTTTTGCTTATCCCAGGAGAACAATTTATGACCTTGAGGCTGAATTTAAAGGGACGTCAGCAGACAGTGAAAACGTAAAAGATATAATCGGGGATTTTTTCAAAAAGAAAAACAGGATGATTCCGGGGGTATCGCCAGGGGATTTTATAGAAGTGATCACAGAAGCGCTTGAGAAAAGGGATTACAAAAAATTCGGGATAACGCCTGATGAAGCCAATTCAATTTTCACTGTCCATAAAAATTTCGATGAAGCGGTCAAGGAATGCGATATTTTCCTTATGCCTTACTGCGCAAAACTTCCCGGATGCGAATATAGACATTCGGAGGGATGTGTTATGTGCGGCAAGTGCACGATTGGCGGTTCATATAAAATCGCAGAAAAGCGCGGGGTTGAGGTCAAAACCATTACAAGTTTTGAACACCTGATGCAGACGCTTAATGACTGTGCCAGGAGAGGCATGAGAGGGTACATCGGCTGCTGCTGCGAAGCATTTTACGCCAAACATAAGGATGATTTCGAGTCAGTTGACATGAGCGGGATTTTGATTGATATCGATAACACAACATGCTATGACCTGGGAAAAGAGGAGGATGCCCACATCGGAAATTTTGAAGGCCAGACGAATTTGAAGACCGCTTTATTTGAGAAAGTAATTAAATGCATGAGAACCTGACTGCTCCGACTTTTTATACAAATTCATCTATTTATTAATATAAGATATATAGATATATTTAAATGTATTTATTTATTAATAAATTTAATTAAAACAAAAATGGATGAAAAAATAAAGAAAGCGGTAAGGGAAGGCTATGCTAAAATAGCCAGGCAGGATAGTTCCTGCTGCGGTTCCGCGGATTCGTGCTGCGGAAGCGCTGACATGGCAGAAGATATAAGCAGGAAGGTAGGTTACACCGAAGAAGAACTCAAAGCGGTTCCGGAAGGAGCAAATTTAGGTCTCGGATGCGGCAATCCCGTTGCTTTAGCATCCTTAAAGGAAGGGGAAACCGTTCTTGACCTCGGCTCAGGTGCCGGATTTGACTGTTTTCTTGCGGCAGACAGGGTTGGGGAAGAAGGCAGGGTCATTGGCGTGGACATGACCAGGGAGATGATCGAGAAAGCAAGGGAAAATGCAAGGAAAGGGAACTATGAAAAAGTGGATTTCAGGCTTGGGGAAATTGAAAATATTCCTGTAGGGGATAATTCGGTCGACATTGTCATTTCAAACTGCGTCATCAACCTATCACCGGATAAAGAAAGGGTCTTCAAAGAAGCGTTCAGGGTGCTGAAACCCGGCGGAAGGATAATGATCTCTGACATAGTTCTTTTGAAAGAACTTCCAGGTTTTATAAAGGACTCCATTGAAGGATACATAGGGTGTCTTTCCGGGGCGGTAATGAAGGAGGAATACATAGAACTTATAACGAACGCCGGGTTTCATGATGTAAAGATAATTGATGGGACATCATTTTCAATAGAGTGCATGGCCAATGACCCAACCGCAAAAGCGGTTATCGAGAGTTTTAATATACCGTATGAACAGGTAAAGGAGGTTGGAAGTTCGGTTATGAGTGTAAAGGTTTCAGGAGTGAAGCCAAAATGAGCAAGAGGAACTGATAGCTGTTGGAATATCTGCAGCCGTAAACTGCAGGCCGTGTCCGGATTATCATGTAGCGGAGGCTCTTAAATCGGGAGTTTCAGAAAAAGAGATTTCTGATGCGGTATCGCTTTCGCAGATGATAGTGAGAAACGCATCTTCCTTTACAGTCAGGTATGCGGAAAAAATTACAAAGAAGGGCATTTCAGGGTCAGCAGGTTGTTGTGGTGACTAAATATAACCAAAATTACTTTCGCTCTTATGGTTTAATCTGTATAATTGATTGGGCATCAACATTTAGTTAGGTAAGCAGAGCAACTTATTGAGAATTTCAACCTAACATTTCAATTCTTTTAGTTCTATTCTTTGTTTGCCTCTTTAGTAAATCCTTTTATATTCAAATATAATTATATAATAAAATATCAATATATAAAATATCAAGCAAAAAAATGAAAATTGAGATTTTAGGCGCAGGGTGTATGAAGTGCAAAAAATTATACGAAAATGTAAAGAGGGCAGTGGAGGAACTTGGCATTGACGCAGATGTTGAAAAAATAGAGGACATGGATAAAATAATAAGTTCAGGTGTTATGATGACGCCCGCAATAGCGGTTGATGGAAAAATTAAAGCGAGTGGAAGAATTCCAAGCACAGAGGAAATTAAAAAATGGATACAGGAATGAAATATAATCAAAAGGTGGGGATAATTGTAGGCATAGCAACAGTTTTAATAATCGGCATTATTTCTGGTTGTATAGAAACTGAAGAACAAAAAAAGAGTATGCTAGATAACACTCTTCAAAATGCAACACAGAACATAAAAACTACTGCTTCGATCCCTGCACCAGAAAATATAACAATAAAGGTGGTTAAATTTGAACCAACACATCCGTGTCAGTCATGCATTAATCTTGGTAATTTTGCAAAGGAAACCATACAGAAACACTTTCCAGGGGATCATGAATCAGGTAAAATAACCTATGAAACAGTCAACTTCCAGGATCCCAAAAACAGGGATATAGTGAAAAAATATAATGTTGTTGGCTCTTCGCTTTATATTACCGTTATAAAAGATGGTAAAGAGGAGGTAATAGACGCAAATGATATGTGGAATTATGTCCAGGAAAAAGAGGAATACATGAAGATATTTAAAAATAAATTGGAGGAGATAAAAAACCAAAATGTTTGAAACCATAATTCAGGATTTGATAACAAGAACGGAAATTGTGATAGTGATTGCATTCCTACTTGGAGTTTTAACATCTATCAGTCCATGCCCCCTGGCAACCAACATAGCAGCAGTTGCATATATTTCAAGAGACCTCAAAAATCCTAATCATGCTGTTTTAAGTGGACTTGTTTACGCTCTGGGCCGCATTTTCACATATTTTGCACTCGGGGCCCTGATAATTTTAGGGTGTATGAATGTAATAGATTTATCCCTTACAACCCAGAGCATACACGGCACAATTTTAGGTATAATCTTGATTATAGCCGGTATATTAATGCTCGGGATTATAAATTTAAATTTCAATCTCGGCGGAGGGGGCATCACAGAGAAATTAAGTAAAAAAGCCGCTGATTTTGGTCTTTTAGGGGCATTTTTTATTGGAATTTTATTTGCCTTGGCGTTCTGCCCATACAGTGCGATTTTATTTTTTGGAACGTTGATACCTCTCGGACTCGCGTCAAAAGAAGGTATAATTTTACCCATGTTTTACGGACTCGGAACAGGAAGCCCTGTTCTTGTTTTCGCAACTTTATTTTATTTCGGCTCAAAAGAGATCAACAAACACATGTATAATGTCTCCAGATTTGAGAAAATATTAAGAAAATTCATAGGGGTAATCTTTGTTGCAATCGGAGTTTACCTGATCATCATGTAAAAATCAATTAAAAAATGAAAATGAAATTAAACAGAACAATAGCAGGGGGCATAATAATCATCCTTCTCTTAGGAACACTTGTAACTTACGAATGGAATAAGGCATTCACCAAATCAGAAAAAATAAGACAGGGAGAAGAAATTAAAGACCCCTTTCCTGTAACTGAAGGTACTCCCGCCCTGATGGTCATATTTTACACTCTTGCAAATTATCTTCTGGCAGCATGGGCGTGTCTGACAATAGCATTTCTGATCGCCGGCGCGATGGAAACATTTATTCCGAAACCTTTAATTATAAAGCACATGAGCGGCAGGGGAATTAAACCCTATCTAGTCGGTGCATTTGGAGGCCCCATGCTTTCTGTATGCTCGTGCAGCATCATCCCTTTGTTTGCTGGAATTTACCGGAGGGGTGCAGGTTTAGGTCCGGCATTGGCATTTTTACTTGCAGCACCGGCAGTAAATGTTGCTGCTGTTCTTCTTACATTAAGCTGGATTTCATGGGAAATTGCTATTGGGAGAATAATTCTTGCGTTGTCTGCCGCACTTATTGTAAGTTTCATTGTTGCTAAAATTTTCGAGAAAAAAATAGAAGGCAGAGAAGAAATTTTAATTGTAGATGAAGAACTTCCTCTTAAAGGCGCTTTTAGAGAATGGATGGAAAACACATATTTTTTTGTTAAAAAAATTTTGCCTTTAATTTTGCTGGGTATTGTAATGGTTGGCATCATCAAAATCTTCCTCTCGCAAGATACCGTTGCAAATTATCTCGGCGGAGGAGGTTTAGCAATAGCGTTCGCATCCATTGTTGGTGTAGTTCTCTACACGCCGACACTTGTTGAAATACCCTTTGTCAGAGGTTTAATGGAACTCGGTATGGGAACCGGTCCAGCGATAGCGTTTTTACTCACAGCCCCTGCATTAAGTTTACCTTCACTGCTTGGAATATCAAGGGTTGCAGGATGGAAGATACCTCTTACTTACGCTGTTTTAATGTTCATTATGGGGGTATTAGGGGGTTTGATATTTTCCCTTTTTGTTCCAAGCATAATATTGAAATAAATTTAAATAGATAATACTCAAATGGTAAAAAACGAAGTTAAGATTTTTAAGGCATTGGCAGAAGAGACACGACTAAAAATAGTAGAGTTCCTGAAAGATGGTGAGAAATGCGTCTGCGAAATAATTCCAATGACTGGTAAATCCCAGCCAGCGGTTTCACAACACTTAAGGATACTTTCTGAAGCAGGTATTCTGGAATTCAGAAAGGAGCGGACAAGTATTTATTATAATATTAAGGATAAGAGATTTATAGAGATTATACAAATGTTAAGGGAAGTAAAAAGGGGGATATAGTTCGTATAACATTAAATTAAAATGAACGCGATAGAGATATTAAAAAAATTGGAGGATTTCCGCTTACTTCCATTCTTCGTGATAATAAGCATAATCATAGGGATATTTATCGGAAAGGAACTGGGAATTTCCGAGTTCCAGTTAACTCCCCCGATTGATGCGATCAAACAGATTTTTTCAGGAACGTTTGCTTTCACAGTTCCGAACGCGATATCGCTTGGCGTTCCAATAGGTCTTTTTCTTATGATGTATCCCGCGATGACAAATGTCAGAATCGGGGACATCGGAAAAGCATTAAGGTCTCCAAAACAGCTGGCAGTTGTTTTATTTTTCAATTTTGCTGTCGCTCCTTTTTTCATGCTTTTGCTTGCAGATTTATTTATTTCTGATGCTGAATTTCACACAGGGGTTGTGCTTTACGGTTTAGCGCCGTGCATTGCGATGGTTATCGTCTTTACTTACCTTGCAAAAGGAAACAATGCCCTTGCTTTGGTTCTTGTGGCTTTTAATTCAATAATCCAGATGCTGTTGATCCCTGTCTATGCAAAACTTTTGATTGGAAGTGTGGATTTTGATATCTTAATTGTTGCGGAAAGCGTTATCCTCTATTTAGGACTGCCGTTGTTTTTCGGGGTTCTGACAAGAAGACATGGCGTTGAAAAGTATGGTGAGGAGGAATTTGAAAATAAATTCACGCCGATTCTTTCCGCACTTTCAATAATCGGTCTTCTTTTTACATTGATTGTTATGTTCTCACTTAAAGGCGACCTGATTGTTGAAACGCCAGAGATCATATTGATAATCGCGATCCCCATTACAATATTCTTTATAATTATTTTCTGGGTTGTTTATCTTGTTTCATGGAGACTTGGATTGAATTATGAGGATTCTGTGGCGTGTGCGTTCAATTCAACAGGAAGGGATTTTGAGATAGCGATAGCGATCGCTATTACAGCGTTCTCTCCCGTGGTTGCGTTAGCAACCGTTGTCGGACCTTTGATTGAAGTTCCTGTGATGCTTTTTTTGGTGTGGGCTGCCAAGAACACGAAATCAAAACTTTTTATAAAAAATGGAAAAAATAAAAGAACAACCCTCCTGTGAAATATGTCCGCCAGAAGAATGCGACATTTTTGATTTTATGGCAAATACCGTTGGTCTTACCGTGCTGCATCCCGGTGGGCTTAAAGCAACAGAGAAACTATCAGAATTATGTAATATTGGTAAGGATAAAATCGTTTTGGATGTGGGCTGCGGAAAGGGAACAAGCGCTATTTACCTTGCAAAAGAATACGGCTGCAAGGTGATTGGTATAGACATGATGGAGGGGCCCATAGAAGAGGGAAAGAAAAATGTCGGGGGGAATAACCTCCAGGATAGAGTGGATCTCAGAGTTGGGGACTGTCATAATCTTCCGTTTGATGACGGGGGTTTTGATGCAGTGATTTTTCAAGCTGTTTTGATTTTTATGGATAAAAGCAAAGCATTAAGGGAGGCGATAAGGGTTGTAAAGAAAAACGGATTTGTGGGGGCATTAGAATTAACTTGGAGAAAAGAGCCAACAGACGAACTTAAAAAAATAGCGCCAGAAATAATTTGCAGTGCTGTTGTTAACGCAGAAACCACAGAAAACTGGGAAAACTCATTTTTAAAAGCAGGTTTTGATAAAGTAGAATCCAACATTTTTCATATGGACATTGGGGGACCTTTAGACACTCTCATAAATGAAGGATTTATAAACTCATCAAGGGTATTTTTCAAATCTCTGACAAATTCTGATATCAGAAACAAAACACGGTCTATAAGAACATTTTTCAAGGAGAATAAAGAATATCTTGGATATGGAATTTATATTGGAAAAAAGTAGGTTATTTAGAAAAACTACTTTTTTGTAACCTTGTAATTCTTGAATAAATCTTTGCAGCATTCAAACATTGAAATATAATCCCTGCAGCACTCCTTAAACCAATTTTTATTCAGGGAGTAATATACCTGCTGCCCCTTCTTTTTAGGGGTAACCAAACCCGCGTTTTTTAATATATTTAGATGATGCGAGATTGTCGGCTGAGTCAGCCCGGAACCCTCAACTATCTCTGAAACACACATATCTTTATTTTCCAGCATTTCTATAATCCTCTGGCGGTTCTCATCCGAGAGCGCTTTAAAGAAATCCACGCATTTGTTTGTCATATTAGCATATTAATATATTGAATTATTTAAATTTATTTATTGTCGTTAAACTCTCTTTCCGATTTTCTCCAATTTCTTCAACCTTTTAATGTATTCTTCCATCTCGTATGAACTTGAAAGTATCTCATCCCTTAATTTTGTGCTCAGATTCATAAGACCCTTCTTTTTCAATTCAGAGATATAGCCGTGTTCTAAATTATCAATTTCATTTTCCAAGAATTTACCTGCGGCATCTGCCGCGGACTTCCCGCTTTTCACTGCATAATAGATCCCCTCCCCGGTCAGTGGATTTACAAAGCCTGCCGCATCACCGATCAGAATTACATTACCCTTACATGGTTTATCCAGCGGCCCCCCAACCGGGATCAGATGAGACTCAATACCAATTATTTTTAGTTCCCGGATATTCCTTTCTCCCTTTATCTTTTCAATAAAATTATTTAGATATTCTTTTGAGTTCTTCCTGAACCCGGGATCTGTAGAGCCGATTCCAGCCTTTATTTTATTGTTATGCGGGGCAATCCATCCATGGCCGTGATCCACAATTCCGTAATGGACCTCAAACCAGTTTCCGATTTTTGAATCAATCAACTCGTTTTGCAGTTCAATTGTATACTGGAGCCCAAGAGCAAGATCGCTGTATCTCATTCCGATAACATTTCTCACAAAAGAATTTGCGCCATCCGCCCCGACAATGACTTTAGAGTTAAATGCCCCTTTTCCGGTTACAACTTCATCATCTGTTATCCTTGAAACCTTCAATCCGTCAATAACCTCCGCCCCTGCATCCTTTGCCTTTTCAACCAGGAAATTATCGAATTTCTCCCTGTTCATTATCACGCCTTCCCTTAAAAAGCCTGATTTGACCTCAGCCCCGGATGGCGAGAACAGATGATAGCCCTTGAATCTCCTCTCAATAACACTCTCCGGAATTTTCTTTATAAGACGATATATCCTTGGAGGCGCAATACCTGCACACACCTTTTTCCTTGGGAGTTTATCTTTTTCAATTAAAAGCACATCAAAGCCCGCTTTTGCTATATGCTCTGCTGCTGCTGCGCCTGCCGGGCCCGCACCGATAACTATCACATCAAATTTGGTTTTCATTTCTTAACCGCAAGGATTTCTTGAATTCAATCCTCTCCGATTCTCCTTTTTTGATAAATTCTTCAAGGTTCATCATCCGTTAAAATTAAAATAAATCCCCTAATCAACAAACAACGGCTTGGTATCTGCTTCTCCCCCCGGATATTCATCCCTTTTTTTTATTTCCTTTGGTCCATAGGTTTTCGGCAGCATTTTTTGATTGGCAGGATTATTGATATAATCAAAATTTGTAACCATTAAGTTTTTTGTGGTATAAGCATTATAATCGTTCGGATATAAAAAAAATCCACGTAACATACCAAAAAAGTTTTGTGGTTTTCCACAAAATATCCTGTTTTGATTGTTTTTATACGTAAAAATCTTCTATTGTTGTTTTCTCTTGATTTTTGACATATAAATTGCTTATTTTTGTTGTAAAGTGTTTCGATCAGGCACAGATGGCATCATTTCAGGGAAATATATTTCTTTCCAGTCAAGAAATCGACGAAATTCACCTTCTGCAGTTTGCAGGTCATATACAAACTGTACATCTTTAGATGATTTTCTGCTCCCTCTTGTGATCTGAAACAACCAATGATTTTCCTACAAACCGCAAATGGTTTGAATAGTCGTTCTGCATAATTATTATGGGATGGTATATCCGGGTTATCAAGAAAACGCAGCATATCAGGCAGACGTTTTCTGAGTCGTTTAGCCATCCTCTGTACAAATTTTGAATCATAATCTTTGGAGAAGATTTTGGTTAACTTGTGTTCAGTTGCCTGTTTTACATCAGGCAGAGCTTTCTTTTCATTCTTTGCTTTTTTAATTGCGGGCATCAATACCTTTAAAACCTCACTTACGAACCTCTTCAATTCACTATCCTCCAGGTGTTTATCCATGGCTCGCTCAAAAATTCTCAGTAAATGAACAAGACACTTCTGTTGCTTATAACTGAGACGATTATATGGGGAATAGAAATCGCAGATTAGTGTACTATAACAAGTACCTTTCAAATATGTAAACGACAGCAATATTTAGAATATATTCCCAATATTTCCATCCTTTAATTGGTTTCCGCCCATACCATGCTTCTATGCCCTTCAATATCACCCTCATCTCTATTGTAACTCCCTCCAACTTCTTTGATATATGGTATTGCCTTCCTTTGAATCGAACTTTTCCATCCTTCTTCACGATTCGATTTTTCTTTTCGAAACATAATTCTCTTATTACTTTTTCCAGTTCCTCATCAGACATCCTTCTTGATTTTGCCTTTTTTAGCGGTTCAGATGCTGTTTCTCCGTATCTTGCCCATTGACCCTTTACATTATTTATAAAATCAAGATAATCGGGAATCGCTTCCTCAACATCTTCAATTGTCTGAAAATTATGTTTTTCATAGAAATATTTTCTATCTTGCCCATGCGCCCTTTCTTTCTTCCCATTACCTTTTGGATTTTCCACTTCTGTTGGCACATCAGTAATGTCAAATTGTTTCAATAACCATTTTACGGTTGCATTATCATATTCCCCGCCATTATCATGATGAAAGAGCTTCGGTATTCCATACTGTCTAAACGCCTTTAACATACAAATAATAACAAAATACCTATGCTTACTCTCAAATACTTCCATGGACACATAATGTCTGGAATAATCATCTTCTATCGATATTTGATATATCGTGTTTCCATTTCCAAGTATTACCTCCATCGTATCAGCATGATACATCGCAAACGGGCGATGTTTTTCGTAGTAATTGATCGTATTGTTTGCATTCTCCTTTGAATTTCTATATTTTTCAGGATATAATGTCCTCAATATACTCATATGAGATAATGAACGCTATAGATATTGGACAATATTATCGGCAAGTTCCAGGAACCCAATTCAGAGTACTTTTCGTGTGCCTCTTTTATTACTGATTTCTCCTCCTCAGTTAGAGGTCGCGTCCTTTTGGGATCTACATTCGGGTTACGCTGAGGATTGGATTTCGGATTCGTGTATACATTACCCTCTGCTGGTTTTTGTTCTACTTCTGTGATTTCGTTTTCATTGACCGGGTTGTTTTCATTTTCCTTTTCATTGTTTTTTTTTGAGCGTCTGCCCTTGGGTTTGTTCAAATTGTGCTTAACCAGTATTCTTTCAACTGTTCGCACTGTCCTTGTAAACCCATATCGTTCACACATTACATCATAAGTATCTTTAGCGTCAAGTTCCCTATTATCAGATGCTATCTGCACTATCTTGTTCTCAAATTTTTCAGGTGTTTTATTATGCGGCACTTGTGGACCCCTTTTCTTACCCACCAAGCCGATAAATCCCTCTTCTTGATACCTATTTTTCCAATAATAATATGTGCCTGTGGAGACACCGTATGTATCTCTAATATCCCTTATTTTCATTCCAAACTTTTCGTGTGCTAATATCATCTCGTGCCTTTCCTCGGCGAGATTCAAATTTTCAGGACGTTGTATTTGCATCATTTTTTTATAGAATTAGATTTGTTATATAAAAAGGTTCTATTATTGCTGTCGTTTATATATTTGAAA
>MCBC01000157.1 GCA_001723855.1 Candidatus Altarchaeales archaeon WOR_SM1_86-2
GGAAGAAATCGAGGAGAGGCGGGTATCAAGGGGAAGTAAATTAATCGCAGTATCCATTTCTCACCCCGAGATAAACGCCAACACCCTCTATACCCAGCTGAGAAAAACAAGGGATGCGATAAGTAAAAGTATAAAGCACGAGGGTTTTCAGATCCTTAAGCAGGGGTTCTGGACAAATGAAAGAAATCTCTCGGTGATAGTGTATGAGTTTGCCGTCTGGCACCTGCCGAATGTAAAGCGAAGGTTCGGGCCCCCGGTAGATACCGACATGGAGAATCAAAAAAAGTTTCTGGAAAAATATAGGGATTTTCCCCCCTATATTGATGACGGCAGGTGGATCGTGGATAAGAAAAGAAGAATCAGGGATGTTAAGGACATGATCCCGAAAATTCTGGAGGAAGGAAAGGGGTTCGGGAGAAACCTAAGGGAAGCCGGAAAATTTGAGGTGCTTTATGATGCAGATGTGCTGAAGATCGGGGATGAGTTTTTAAGATTCATGGATAAATTCGTTTAATTTCTTTTTACGGGCACCTGGAAAAGCCGACGCTTGATCTCTTCAGGCGGGCCGGGTTTGAAGTGAGCATCTCAGAGAGGGGCTATAACCCAAGAATAGATGATAAGGAGATAGAATTAAAGAGGTTGCGGCCGCAGGATTTTCCTTTTGCACTCGCTTTAGGCAAAGGCAGCCTGGGTATAACGGGCACTGATATTTTGGAAGAGTTCAGATTAACCTATCTGGATAAAGCGGGTAATGTTGAAGTGGTCCTCCCGTTAGGCTTTGGGAAAACAAGGCTTGTTAGTGCGGTTTCTGAGCTGGCACTGCCGGGTGTGAAGAATATGGATGATTTTAAGGATTATGCAGATAAAAGAAAAAAGAAAGGAGAGGATGTTATTATAGCAACAGAATACCCAAAAATTGCAGAAAAATATTTAGGGGAAAATAAGATTAGAAACCACATTATAAGAAAGCCCGCCGGGAAGACGGAAGCATGGATCGTTCCTCCGGATCCGGAAGCGGATATGATAATAGACACAACAGAAACCGGAACAACCCTGAGGGAGAACAGATGCAGGGAGCTGGATACTGTGAGGGAGGCATCATCCGTGCTTGTTGCAAGCAAAAAAAGTTTGGATGATGCTGAAAAGAAAAGAAAAATAGACGAGATCGTTCAACTCTTCTCGGGAGCACTTGAAGGGGAAGGAAAGGTAAATGTCTATATGGATGTTGTTGACCCCGAGGATCTGGATGATGTGCTCGGGATTATCAGGGAATACGTTAAAAAACCAACCGTTTCAGAGCTGCAGGACGGCGGCTATGATGTCTTTATCGTGATAGACGAAAAGAATTTGAAATACATTCTCCCCGAGTTGATAAGAAAGGGGGCGTCAAAGATCGCGGTTTCCGATACGAGGATGATTATCGGGTGAGGTTTTATTGTATTGAGAACCGTATTGGTATTGTGTTGAATTCTCCCGGATTCTTGTGTATTCAAAAACTTTATAAAGATGTAATCTATAATAATATCTAAAAAGGTTACAAAAATGGAAAACAAAAATTTATTAAAAATTGGCTTTATTGTGGCGATTACATTTGCTTTGGTATTGTCTTTATCGCCTTCTGCGGCTGCAGGATTATCTATTACGGGAACAAAGCATCAGGCAAGCTGCTCTCCACCCGAAGGCGGAACCCAGTGGGTGTACACTTATACCGCGACCAACACGGGATCAGATGATGTGGAATTTGACAGTTTGATGATCAGTTTTCCAAGCATATCCCCTGCCGATATGAACGGAGGGTCAACGACCAGTGGATGGTCGGGTCCATCGGTCAGCCCCATGACCGGACACGCGGGAAGCTATGTTAACTGGGATAAAAATCCAAGGGATCCGCCACAAACACTTTCGCCTAATGCACGCATCAGTTTTGTTGTCAAGACAAAATGTGTTGGTGCTGATGTGTTGGTGCCTGTCGAGGGTAATCAAACATACTGGATCTCTCGCGGCGAGGGGGATAATTATACGTTAGTCGCATACGGGCGCGATGCATTGCTTGCAAAAGAAACAAGCGGCTCTGTGAGTTCTGCAACATACAGAAGCGTTATAAATACAGAGTTAGAAAATACAGGCAAAGTATCGGGGGATGTAGCGCGTCTGAAAATAAGTTCTAATTCAGTGGTATCGGAAACAATAGACTTAAAAAACTCAGGTCTTGAAGGAGCGACTATGTCAAACCCTAAGGAAGGGGCAAATATTGTGATAACAGATGTTAAAGTTCTTACCGATTCAGGTGTTTTAGCACCCGATGAGATAATCATAAATCCCGGTGAAACAGCAACACTCGTACTTGAGGGAAATGAAGAGAAATCAGATGTGCCGATGTATCTTCTACTTGCATCTGTGATCTTGTGTGCCGTATTATTTACTGCAGGATTTAAAACAGGCAACAATCTGTTTTACGCGCTTGGTGTAGGATCTCTTATCGCAGGAGGACTTATCTATGTCTTTTACCCACATGCACCAGCAGGAGAGCCTACACTTCCGGGCCTTCTGACATCACCGACCGTGAAGCCTGCACCAGGAGTTCTTGAGCCAATAAAGCAGCTGGACCTTCTTCTCATAAACGCGGATAAAAATAAAGATTCAGGGGATATCGCTGCTGAAAAATTAGATCTTCTGAAAGCATTGGATATTTCATTGGAGAATAATCTTCCTGATAAGACAGAAGAAATTGAAACAAAATTATCTGATACTACACGCAGGGAAGCAACAGAGAATAGAAGGTCCGGAAAGTATGAAGATGCGATAAAAAGCACGGATGAGTCAATAGAATATGATCCAGATAACCCATGGTCTTATGTTGAGGGTATAATCAACAGCGAGGAGCTGGATAACCATGATGATGCAGTAAATTATGCCGAAGACCTTGATGAAGTAATGGAACATGCAACGGATATACCAGCTGATTTTACCTTGGATACACAAACGGCAAACGAATATAAAGATTACGCGGTGGATCTTAATGATGAGGGGACAGGAACAGCAAAGACAGCAGAAACAGCAGATAATATTGCCGATGCAACTAATGCGATTGAAACGGGTGCAGAATATATTGGAGAAGCATTGATGATATCAGAAACGCTTGATATTGCAGGTGTCAGCGACACTCCAACCGGAACCGTTGTTGGTAATCTGGTCTCCGCCAATAATAATCTGATCGTATTGCAGACACAGGCAGGAAAATTCAGTGCTGCAAAAAATGCTGCAAATGATACACTTGAGATTATAGAAGAATATACGGGTATTGTTCCCGGTGTAACAAAGTCGGGCGTTCTTTCAAATACTGCAACGGTGTATGCGTTATCCGGCGACTACAGGGATGCGATAGATTATGGAAAACTGTCACTCTCAAACAACCCGGACAATGCGGGTGCGAATAATGTTATAGCGTCATCGCTAACTGCACTTGGAGGAAAGGAAAATGTTATGGGTGCTCTTGAATATATTCAAAAGGCGATAGAGATTGACCCCGAAAATGAATTGTATGCCTATAATTTAAATACGATTCAGGGGGCAATTGAAAATGAGGATTGGTATGACATAGAACTTAATTTTGGAGTCGGTGTTGTTGAAATGCCGGAGGGTTTGATTACCTGTTGTATTCCCGATTCGTGTACTATGACGACCGTTGAGGAATGTATATCAACGGGGGGAGCAGTGACAGGAGAAATCCCGGTTTCAGGCAGCGTTTCATCCGCACCCCCCCAAAATTTCACACCTTTTGACCCTTCAACAAATCCCGGCTGGTGGAGAAATCTAACCCGTGCAGTAAATGAAAGTCCTATTGTGACGGATAACTGGACGTACACAAATAACACAAGAATTTGCCATCACTTCGCTAATAATCTTACGGAATATCTTAGAGGCTTGGGTTACAATGCTACTTTTACAATAATGTATTATAACACGACAGGAGGCTTAAGAGGGCATTCAGTTTCGGATGTTTACGCACCAAACGGCAACAAAGTATTTATTGAACCTCAGTGGATTAGGAGATATGGTCTGAGATATCAGGCGCAAATACCCAAACATGACATCGGGAACGGAACACAGGCAGTAACAGGCATGGATGCTGACGGCGACGGCAGGGTAGAAGCAAGAAATGGCGTTCATAATCAGGTACCGCCGTTCAACCCGACCGATGATAATGTTGTGATAGAGCAGTTCAAAAGCCGTTCTGAAGCGATATCTCAGGGAGTTAACTGTCCGGGAGCATAGCGAACAGTATATTAATTTATTAACCAATTCCGAAATGTTGATTGACAGTAATCCATTTGATGCAGGGGATCCAAATTTAGATGATATGATCGAGGTTGATGCATCTGATATTTCCGATATAGATTTGCCTGAAGGAAAAGATGTTTACTGCTATATAAAATCCTGTTGTGTTGTGAATTTAGGATATGGGGGGGTTGTAGTAAGTGGGACTTGAGTGTGCCCGAAACACCAGGCCCATATGGTGCCGGCTGGTCTCCTGTGGACTACGGTAATTATTCATACACGCAACCTGGCGGTTGTGCCTCATGTGACGGCAGCGTAACCGGAGGTTATCACAGGTATGGCGGCAATGGGGAAGACGGTGAATATTCCTGCAGCGATACATTAAAATGGGAGAGGGAGTTCAAGGGCGTTAATGAGGAATGTAAAAAGTCCGAAGAAGAGTTTTGTAAAGAAAAATTCGGGGCAGAGTGCGAGAAAAATAAAATTAAAGCCGATGTGGTTGCCTCAGACGCAGTTAAGAAGTGTGTTGAAGATGCAAAAAATGCTTGCGACGGAAAGCTTACAGTAGAAAATAGATGCTCTTCACAAGTGAACGCCGGCACCTGTTAATCCTGACTTTTTCTTCGCCCTCACTTCTTTACACACCTTTTCCTTTTTGATTGTTAATATTTAATCTAATAGATAAAATTAATATGGGCTTTTTTGATAAAATTTTTGGCAAGAAAGATGAAGAGAAGGCGCGAGATGAGAAAGAGGTTGTTATCCAATCCGGTGATCTTGAGGATTTTCTGAAGAAGAAGATAGACGAGGAGGGTGCAAAAATATGCGATGATGCGAAACCGCTTGTGAGCGATATCATAAAAACCATGGATGACATTAAAAGATTGGTCAAGGGCTTAGAGAAAGCGGAGTATTCCGGAGATGTTCCCAAGCGGCTGGATAAGATCATCAAGGCTTCTAAGCCCAAGTATATTGAGGGGATTGTTGATGCGATTGATGGATTCCGGAGCAATAAGACCGGGGATATGGGGTATAAAGAACTGAAAAATTTTTACGGCAAATTAATGGAAACAGAACAGGTTATAGGAAAGATTGACATACACCACGGCCGCTATCTCCCGATTGTTTACGGAGATTACATAACAGCAATAAGGAAGGACATCAAAAGATTGGTTGATAAAAGCTCTGAATTAAACAAGAGTATTAACCCTGCGACCCTCAAGGAATTAAACGAACTGCTGCAGAATGCCGGGCAAATTAAGGATTATTCTAATGAAATGAAAGGTTTAGAGAAGAAGGTTAATGAACTAAAAATTCCTGAGAAAAATCTAAGAAAAGAAATAGCGGGGATAGAGAAGGAAATTAAAGAACTGAAGGAGGGAAATGAGTTCAGGGAGCTGGATAATATGAAACAACAGCTTGATACGGCTATGAAGAGGAAGAATGGAATTGAAACTGAAATATACAATGCTATAAGCCCGCTGAAAAGAACCCTCAGGAAATTTAATAAGATCGCACATGAGGGGATGTTCAGCAAGGAGGTAATCAAAGCCATCGACTCGTATATAGAAGAGCCTGTCGGAACCTTTCTGAAAGAAGAGGAGAAGTTGTATGTGATATTAAATAAGGTTAATGTTTTGATTGAAAAAAAGCAGCTAATGCTTAAGGGGCATGAGAAAGAAAAAGTATTGTCAAGGGTTGGCGCATTGCTGGGGGGAGAATTAAAGACCGTCAAAGAGCGGTATTTTAAGACTAAAGATGAAGTGGACGCCCTTGGTAAAAAGATCAAGGTAGCGGGGATAGTTAAGAAAAAGAGAAAACTTGAGAGAGGTCTGGATGAAAAATCCAAGGGGCTCGAAAAAGTAGAGGATGAACTTCATCACATCAGGGATAAAAAATCCGACGTTGCCGACAATATGGAAAAATTGAAGAAAAAAGTCGAATCAAAGTTAAGCGAGGGGAATAAATCCGTGAGAATAGAGACGAAAAAATGAAAACGGAAAGTATTGGAATATTAATGTCCACAACGAGAACGAAGACTCTTAATATTTAATAAAATCCAATATAGTAATATAGCAATATGTCAAAAAAATATAGAAATGAAAAAACAAAAAATTCCGGGTTTTGAATTAACTGTTATATTGTTTTTAAGTGTTGTTCTTATAAGCGGGTGTATCGGTCAACCACCTGAAGAAGAACCGCCTGAGGTGACGCCAGAAGAACCACAGCCTGGAAATGGAACCGTTGTTTTTGCGGTTACAGATGCTGCGGAGGATGTGGGCAATGTGAGTTCCGTAAATGTAACGATCAATAAAGTTTTGGTGCATAGTGTCAGTGAAGGATGGATAACCGTCTCTGACGAGGAAAAAACATTTGATCTGCTGGAATTAAAAGCAGAAGGAGCAGCAGAACTGTTAGCATCAGCAAATCTTTCCAATGGAACGTATAATCAGATAAGAATAGATGTCAACAAAACCGTTGTTGTTAAAGACGGCGTTGCAATAGAAGCAAAACTTCCTAGCGGCGAATTAAAGATAATTATAAAATTAGAGGTCATTGAAGGCGAGATATCTGCCGTAACACTGGACTTCATAGCAGACGAATCACTGCACGTGACAGGAGACGGTAAAATAATAATGGCTCCAGTACTCAAGATAGAAACAAAAACAAATACAAGCATTCAAATCAGAGAAAGAAACAGGGTGGAAATCAAGGGAGGAAAGGTTAAAGGATATATCACGGTAGGGATGAATGAAAACGGAGAGGTAGGAGAAGGAGTTAAAATCAGAAAGGACGCAGGATTATTGATCGAGAAAGGGAAAATAAAGGTCTTAAATGTTTCTTCAACCCAGGCATTGAACCTGGCAGCCGGTTTGAATATGATAACAGCGGGCAAAGTAAAGCAGCAAGGAAATGAATGGGTTATAAAAGGAATCGATGCAGAAACAGGCGAACATATCCAGATCAGACTCAACGCAAACAACGGCGCTGTTGTTGGCAATAAAACAAAATTTGAAGGAAACATATGCGAAGCGAACTGCAAAGCACAATGCGAAGCCTCTGAACTGGCAAATTGTAAGGCGAACTGCACAGGAAACGATACCATCAATTGTTATGCAAAAGCCCATGCAAATTGCGAGTCAAAATGCAATTCTTCTTTAAGTGCTGCTTGTGAAGCAGGGTGTAAAAAGGATGCTAAAGCCGATTGTGAAGAGAAATGCGGTCAAAGTACTGGCGGCAAAGGCCCGGGTGACACAGCGGGATGTAAAGCAAACTGCGAAACCGAATCTATAAATTCCTGTAATGCAGAGTGTATAGCCGAGGGTAAAGCAAGTTGTACCGCGGAGTGTAAATCAACAGCGGAAGCAGAGTGCAAAGCAAATGCAAATGCCGCCTGCAATAAACAATGCCTGCTTGGTGAAGGATTCAGGAATTGCTATTCCGAGTGCGCTGCCGAGTGTTAGTTTACTGATGAACTAAGAAACAAAACGGGGATTTTTATCCCAGTGGAAGATGCATAAACTGCATACACATTTTAACATTATTCTGATTATTTTAATTTGTTGTCTCTTATTCCTATTAATTAAATAAGGAAATAAAATAATGCACTGGGCAGATAAGGTTGCGGGCGAATTACTGGAAAGGGGAAGGAAGCATGTCATAGAAACGGGAATGTCAATATCCGGCATTCCGCATATAGGGAACGCTTCGGATGTGATCGGGGGTGACGCCGTGAGGAAGGTTCTTAAGGAGAGAAATGATTTTTATTTTTATGATCTAAAAATAATATAAAATTAAAATGGGCGTTGTTTTTGTTGATTCACAAGGCGGTATTGTGATTCCAGATAAGATAAGAAAGATGTTTGGGATTCATTCCGGCTCAAAGATGGAAGTATTGGTATCAGAAGAAAAGATTGTTTTAGAGCCGGTAGAGAGTTTGATTGACAAGAGAGGGGCATTAAGAGATATTTTTAGAAAAGAAACCACAAGGGAATTGATTAAGGAATCACGACTTATTGATAAAAAACATGAAAAAATTCTTGAGTCATTGGGGTGTGAATAATAGCCAAGATGGTGAATTTAACATTTGATACGGAACCTTTATTAATATTCTTCTTGGATGAAGAAGGTGCAGATGTTGTTGATACATATCTAGTGATGTGGAATCTGGACGGATTCGTGGATTTGTAAATGCAGTAAATTTATCGGAATTCTATTATATTCTATACAGAAAGGACAAGAAGATTGCAGAGGAATATTTTCAAATTGTTCTCAACTCTAAATTGGAATTTGTTAATGTGGCTAGAGATTTAACAAAATTGGCGGGAACAATGAAGGGAAAATATGCGATTTCTCTCGCAGATGCATTCTGCATTGCAACAGCGATTTCAAAGAAAACTGCTGTTATGGCGGGGAGGGATCCTGAGTTGGATAAAGTGAAAGAGGTTGAGATCACTAGAGTTAGGTGATTTAATAAATTCATTCGCCTCCTTTCTTAAGTTTTCTTCGCAGCGCTAAAACGAATTACCTTGATTAATGTTATCTAATGTATTGATTAACGCTTTTAACTTCTTAACACTTTCCTGAATATTTAGCCCATTGATATTTATTTGATAATCTGCGTTCGCATTATATTTTTTGAAGAATGCAATATCTTTTTCAATATCTCTCAAATAGTATTGTTTTTCCCTCTTATTCAACTTTTTTTCAATCTTATTTGAATCATCATCATAAAAAGTAATCCTTTTTAGAATATTTTCAGGACTATCATTTAAGGCGATGATTAATGGATCGGTTTTCTTTAGTTCTTTATAATACCAATCACGAAGACCGCTTGGCGGTAAAGCCATAACAAAATTATTATCTTTGTTTTCCTCAATTATTTTCCTCAATACTTTTGAAACACTTTTCCTATACGAATAATCAGATAAGAATTGAGATTGGATGCATGAAATTGATTCATTGAAATATCTTTCAATTTCCGAATCAAGATCAAAGAATTTATATCCTATCTCATCTGCTAATCGTTTTCCAATATTTGTTTTTCCAACACAACTTACACCAACTAAAAAGATATTCAGGGGTCTTTCTATTGCCATTTTACTTAATTGTTTAAATTTATTCCCCCCCTTTCTTGAATTTCCTGCGGAGTGCAAGGACAAATAGGGCGACAAATAAAGCACCTAAAAGTCGTTCAAGAGTTATAGCAAAGGTATATGGTAAATATTCTGGAGGCATCTGGAAAAATACGCTCATACTTATCCCAAAATATCCCAAAAATCTAAAGATATCTCCCAATTCAAAATTAAAAGGATTCAAACTGTTAAATTCCGCATAACCCAATGCAAATAAAAAAGTTATTCCAAACATCCAATATAGAGGTCTTAAGTAACTCTCACCGTAATGACTGGCAAGATTATAGAATATAATCAGTGCATACTCAATTTTATTTTTAACTCTTGCATTTTTCCGTCTCATCTCCATCTCGCCGATGTAGAAGTCGCCTGCTTCGGAGAATCTTAAATTTCGCTCGTAATTTAATCGTAATTTTCTGTAAACTTCCTCAACAAGTCTATAGTTTTTATCCTTGCTCTTGTCTAATTTAATCTCGTCATATACTGCGTTTCTTCCGTATTTTATATTCCAGTTCTCATCAACAAATCTAAAATTTTCAATGCCATGGCAATGCAAAAATGAAACATTGCTTAAATCCATACTTTCAAATTCAACTTTTTTTGGTTGTTCAAAAACCGAATGATAAAAAGATGCAGATGACGGAAAACAATCGCCAACAAATTTGGCTGAATCGCAGAATCTTGCAGATCTAAAGTCCGCCTTACAGTCAATAAATTTTGCACCCTCAAAGTTTGCCTTACTGTTAAATTCTGCCTTAAAAAAGAGTACATCTCCGTTAAATTGTGCCAATCCAAAGTTTGCCTTACCTTTAAATTTTGTTTCTGTACAGTTTGCTGTACAATTAAAAAATTTTGACAATGTAAAGTTTGCCTCTTCGAAGTTTGCCTCTTTGAATGATACACTACCTTCGATAAATTTTGTCCCTGCAAATTCTGCCTTACCTTTAAATTCTGCGTTTTCAAATGTTGTCCGACCTTCAAATCCCGCACCTAAAAAATGCACCTTACTGCTAAATATCGCACTTTTAAAGCACGCACCCCCAATGAATACCGCACGTCTAAAATCTACCGCTTTTTTAAATTCTATTCCTTCAAATGAGAAATCCGTTGGAAATCTGAAACCACGAAAATCTAATTCGCCAGGTGGAGAAGATTCTTGGGACCATTCAGTCAAATTTCGTTCTTCAAAATATCCCCAAAATTCTTTTTCAAATTTTTTTATTTCTTTCTCTGCAAAATCTCTTTTATCGCAGTGGAAAATACAATATCCCTCGCCTCCTTTGTGCTCTTTCCTACCGCAACCTTCATATTCACACATCTTAATAAATTTTAAATTTCATTGATTTAATTTATTTTATTTGAAACTAAAATAATAACATGAGATATGCTCTAACAATTAAAGGAAGGGTGCAGAATGCCGGCTACAGAGATATTATAGAAAAAAATGCAAGAGTTAGAAGGTTGAGAGGTTATGTCTTTAACGATATTGACGGCACGGTTAAACTGGTTTGTGATGGTGCGGAAGAGAAAATTGATGAATTTATTGAGGTTATAAACCTGCACGAAGAGGATATTTTTGTAGAGGATATATTAAAAAGCGAGGTTGAAGATGTTTCTCCAATCCCTGCGACATTTGCACGACTTCAAACTGACATGTTAGAGGACATCGGAAGAAAACTTGATAAAGGTGTTGCTGGGTTAAAAAGTATAAAGGAAGATACCATTCTATTGAAGGATATAAGAGAGGATACCATTCTATTGAAGGATATAAGAGAGGATACCATTCTATTGAAGGATATAAAATCGGATACTATCGCATTGGTTGAAGGACAGAACAAAATGATAGAAGTTCTTGAGAAAATTGCTAAAAAATAAAATAAAATTCGTCTATTTCTTTATCTGTGAATTTTTTCTTTATCATAGTGGAAAATATAGTAACCCGTTTTTTGTATTCTTCTTTTTCTACCACATGAATATTCAGGAAATTCAATTGAATATTTGCACATTTTTAACATTATTCAGATTATTTTAATTTGTTATCTCTTATCCTTATTAATTATATTTAGATATTTTGATAAAACTTTTTTTAAAAGTTTTAAAATAAAACAATGCACTGGGCGGATAAGGTTGCGGGCGAATTACTGGAAAGGGGAAGGAAGCATGTCATAGAAACGGGAACGTCAATATCCGGCATTCCGCATATAGGGAACGCTTCGGATGTGATCAGGGGGGATGCCGTGAGGAAGGTTCTTAAGGAGAGGGGAGCAGAGGCGGATTTTATCTGGGTGGCGGATGATTCCGACCCCTTCAGGAAGGTGCCAGGGGGCATGGAAAAATTGAAGGGCTGCCTCGGATTTCCGGTTTATGACATTCCCGATCCTGATTTGTGCCATGATAATTTTGTGGAGCACTTTGTTGAGCCGTTTCTTAGTGACCTGGAGCAATTCGGCGTAAAGCCGAAATCATATTCTGCGGCAGAGTTGTACAGGAAAGGGTTTCTTTATGATCTGATAAGGACTGCGCTAAAGAAGAGATGGAAGATAATAGAAATTTTGAATAAATTCAGGGATACTCCTCTGCCTGAAGAGTTTATCCCATGGAATCCGATCTGCGAGAACTGCAGGAAGATTTCAACACCAAAGGCAATTGAATGGGACGAAAGAGATATAGTGAGATATGTTTGCGAGGATGCGGTGCTGAGCGGAGGGAAGGTTAAGGGCTGCGGGCATGAAGGGGAAAGCGATATAAAGAAGGGTTTCGGGAAGCTGCCGTGGAGGGTGGAATGGGCTGCGAGATGGGCAAAATTTAAAGTCACCTGCGAGCCCCTTGGAAAGGAACATGCATCGGCAGGAGGTTCATTCTGGACATCCAAAGTTATCTGTAAGGAAATTTTTAACTGGGAGCCTCCTATGCCCGTGATTTATGAATTTTTCACCCTGAACGGCGAGAAGATCTCATCGTCAAAGGGGAATGTGATAACTCTCGGGGATTGGCTTAAGATCGCTGAACCCGAAGTTTTAAAGGCATTCATGTATAAAGTTTTGAAAAAGCAGAGGGATATCAATCTTGAAAGGGTTCCAAACCTGGTTGACGAGTATGATGAAGCCGAGAAAATTTATTTTGGTCTTAAAGAGGGGGAGGATAAACTGGAAAGATTGTATGAATTATCGCAGATAAATACTCCCCGCTACTTAGGAGTTCCTTTCACGCTCTGTGCAGTAATCTCGCAAATCCCGAATTTAGACCTGGATAAGATAATCGAGAAACTGCACAGCATGGGATATGGAGACTTCGACGCGGTAAGATTGGGGGAAAGGATAAATGCGGCTAATAACTGGGTTTCTGAATTCGGACCAGGTTACCTGAAATTTGAACTTCTGGATGATAAAGCATTTTTTAATGCCAGGGAGAAACTCAATGAAAAACAAAAACAGGGGCTCAGGCTTCTGGCAGATGAAATAGAACTGGTAAGTGAATGGGACGACGATGAGCTTGCAGCGCAATTAAAGGAATTCGCGGAAATAAAGGGTAAGGAAGCGAGGGAAGTGAACCTCGAGATGTTAATGCATAAGCGCATATATGATACGGCAAGAAGTATTGATCTAAAGCCAGGTGAGTTATTTGATGCCGTCTATTTGGTTCTGACTGGTAAGTTAAAGGGACCAAAAGCAGCGTCATTTCTATTAACTCTTGACAAAAATTTCGTTACAGAAAGATTTAAATTATTGTAATTTTTTCGCATTCCTCAACCATTTTTTAAAATTAAATTTAAAAGAGTAAAAATTATAAGAACGCCAGGTAAAAATTATAGAAAAATAGTATATCGGAGAATACTTTTTATATATATAATCCATAATAAAAAAAAATTGTAAAAAATAGATAAAAATGGCAACGAAGAAAAAGCACTATTCTTTAATAGTGAAAGGAAAAGAGAAATCTGTGTTCACTGCGACACAGCCAAGAAGAGCGGCATTAAAGGCTGCCACGAGAGGACATACAGACATCAGGTTAAGGGAGCATGGAAGAAAGAAGGACGGGAAATGGAGAATCCATGTCTTTAAAGGCTCTATAAAAAAGGTGTCAAAGCCAGCAAATGCACCTGATTGGATGCCGGATAAGATAAATAAACCCGACGTTAAAAAAGTTGGAGTAGAGAAGGTTAGTAAAATTTAGAATTTTTTATTTTCTTTTTTAACCTGCAATCCATAGTCACTCATAGTTGCCCCATATTCTTCCGGCGCTAGAGTGATCCGGATTAGCAGAATCACGGCCGTCCGTAAAATTTATTATAACCGGATTCACAGCATATTGATCGCTAGGCTCTCCTTCGGGGAAGCCTGTTATTGCGAATCTTGTTGAACCCCCTGGTTTTATTTCAACATTGACCAAAGGCGTGGAGTTGGTTGTGCCGCCCACGTTTGCAGTTACTTGAGTAACATTTATTGAATCTCCAGCAGCATTTTCTAATATAATAATAAAAGTTCCATTGCTTTTTAACGCAAAGTCCAAGGGCACAACCTCACCAAAACCAGAATATCCGCTTCCAGTTGCGCTTCCAATTTTTAATAAACCAAACTGCCATGCAGTAATCACTGCGATTAATATAACCAGGATGGCCCAGCCATAGGTCATAAGGTATTCCATGGCACTCTGCCCTCTTTTACTTTTTAGATTCATATTTTTATTTTATATTTACTTTTAGATTCATATTATAATGCCTCTTCGCAAGTTCTTTTGCAATGTTTAATCTTGTTTTATCCTTAACCATCCTCTGATCTCTCCTTCGTGCTTCGACTATAGCGGTTGATTCACTCCCTTCACCAGCCTCGTAGATCTTAACATTTCTGATCTTTACCGGCTGGAATAAATTTTTTATAAACTTGATTTTGTCGGAAGAGAACTCTACAACCCATATATGTTTGCCAAATTTTTCTTGAACTTTCTCGATTCTATTTCCATTTTTTCCTATAGCTAAACCCATGTCGCCTTCCCGCACTAAAAACCCGATGGCATCTTCATAATTTATGCAGTCCTTTGCTATAGCTCCCGTCATATTCTCAAATACTGCGATGGATTTTATCTCATCGGAGCCCAAACGCATTTTCCCCATTTTTATCTGTTACTTGAATAGTTCAGTTATCTCGCTATCGCCTTGATTGATTATCGCCATTACTGAAACTGGATACTGTGTTTTACACATAGATCCCAGCTCCAAACTGCTTGCTTTAATTTCATGACAGGGTGTTTTTGCTAATCTGGAGTAATACACGACTCTTTCTTTTATATCGTCTGGACAGTTCTCCGTAAAGAGTACCAGTTTCGCTTTTCCGGTTAATAGCCGTTTCATCACAGAATTTGACCCCATAAGTGCTTCTCCTGTTTTTAGCATAATATCCAAGTTCTTTGTAAGTTTCTTCATTTTTTGTTATTTTTTTGTATGTTGTACCGGTTTTGCTTCCAGTACAACAGTACCTGTACCTATGGGCACCGTTTGTCCTACGATAATATTCTCTGCCACACCCCCCAATGAATCCACTTCTCCGGTAATAGCGGCCTCCAGAATATGCCTTTCTGTTTCTTCAAACGCCGCTCTTGCAAGTACGGAATCTTTTGCCCCGGAGACTCCATGTCTTCCAACCGCTTGCAATTCGCCAGTAACGGTCATTTGATCCGCAACTAACATTATATGCCGTATATCAACATCCAGGCTCTGGTCATCCAATTTTAGATTGGAACCTTCTGTGTAAATCATAAAATCATCGCCTTCTTTTCTTACATAACTTCTCTTTATATCTTTAATACCCCTGATCCTTTTCCTCTTCAATTTATCGATGAATGTTTTAATATCCAGTAATGATTTCCCTGTTATGGTGATCTTATTCCCTTTAACCTCCATATCAAAACCCTGCCTATCCGATGCCGCCTCAATTTCCCCTTTTGCATCCTTATCATCTGTTTCAATGATTAGAGTTTTATCCTCTGAGTTTATCTTAAAAGAACAAATATCCCTAATGAAGGCCTCCCTTATCCTCTTTGCGACTTTCTCCGCCCCCGCTTTATTATTGTGCTTTTCATCCATATAGACGTTCATCATAGGGTTTTTTGGTGTCTTTTTTGCATCAATAATCTCAATCAACCTCGGCAGCCCAAGAGGGACCGCCAATTCTGCAACTCCGGCGTAGTGGAATGTTCTCAGCGTCATCTGCGTTCCCGGCTCACCTATAGATTGTGCCGCTATGGTTCCCACGGATTCCCCGGGAGCTATCAACGCTCTTTTATCTTTCTTGGTCATGTTTGGTTCTTATATATAAATTATATACGATAAAATAAAAATAAAAACTACTGTAATTCCACATAATATGTTTTTCCGTTAACATACGCGGTTAAGATGTGGGATTCTGGAACCCCCAATCTCTTAAGGACCCTGTCGTCTCCCCTTAATTCACCTGATGTATCAAACCCCAGCATTTCCCCGCATTCAGGGCAAAATGCTTCACCCTTTTTTATTAGACTCACGGGCTTCAGTATATCTTTTTTACTTCCGCATTTCACACAGCTGCCGGTATATGCGATCTCTCTGTCGATTGTTACCGTAATCCCCCCGATTTCATTGGTTTTATCCTTTATTTCCCCTATCAATTCAGATAATGTGCTATCAACCCCTGAATCTACTTTTATTACTTCCTCCAGATAAAAATGCCCAAGACAGCCCTCTCTGAACGGGATCTCGTAAATGAAGATTTCATTAGTATTCCCGTCAAATCTCAACTCCCTGCCGGCAAGTGATGACTGCCTGCCCTTTTTTTTATGCATCAGTAATACGGCCTCCTGCACCTGGATTCCAGCAATTATTGAAGATGTGGTAGCAACCATTGCCACCTTACCTTCTGTAAGATCCTCTATCGGCAGTCCGGGACAGCTGTACTTCACGCTCAATAACTCATAATCTTTCTCTGAAAAGGTGCATTCGTAGCATGAAGTATGGGGGGGATCAATAACCTGCACCCTTCCTCTCAAACCCTCGATCGCCCCATCGATCAGCGGAGTTCCAACAAGATAGCAGTATTTGTTTACATACATCCTTGCTTCCCTGTTGTCCAGTCCCAGAATAACGACATCAAAGTTTCTGTAGAATCCTGCTCCCAAATCCCAGATAACATCCCCGAACAATCCTTTAACTTTTATAGTTTTATTCAATTCCTTTATATGCTTAACAATAGCATCCACCTTTCCCCTGCCTATATCATCTTCCCTCATCAACACGCATCTGTTCAAATTAACCATCTCGACAGTATCGTTATCCACAACCCAGATCTCACCAACGCCAATTAAAGCCAGGTTCTTGCAGATCTCGTTGCCCAGGGTTCCGGCTCCCACAACCAGAACTTTCGCGTCCCCAAGCACATCCTGGTCCCACCAGATTATCCGCTTCTGCCTCTCATATCTGTCCTCTGATAGAGATGTGAGGTCAATTACTTCGTTGTTCATTCTCTTAGTTATATTAAATTTTAAAAATGAAGTTTAAAAATGAAATTAAATGTCAAGATCAACTTTTCCAGGGTTTAATAAATGTGCCGTAAGATTCAATTATTTTATTCATGTTCACACCGCTGGCCTCTAATTCTTTGATGATCTTAGATGCAAAATCTTCTGGGAGATGTTTAAATCCGGAGCCCTTGATAGCCGCTACTGCGGCATATTTTCTCACTTCTAAGTCCTGATCTTTTGCAAATTTTTCTATTAACTTCTTTAACAACTCTTCCGGGAATTTATGCATGTTCAGCACAATACTCCATGCTATACAATTATTTGAAAATTTCATCAGCAGTTCCTCCCCAAGATTTCTTGGAATCTTATCGAAGTTTTTTATGATTATGTCTGCAGCATATCTCCTTACTCTCTTACGATCATCATTCGCAAGTTTTATCAACAAAATCTCTCGCATGTCTCTCGGGATTTTGTCGAAATCTAAATCGAGATAAATGCCTCTTACAGTGTGCATTCTGACATCTTTATCTGTATTCCTTCTAATAAATATAAACTCATACCCCTGCATTTGAACACCCGTCCCTTGCACAGGTCTTCCCGTAATACTTCCATACATCCTCGTCGTAGTATGCCCCGCAGTCCCTGCATTTAACGATTCTCTTGCCCCCGGCGATTGAATCGTGAATGTTTTCATGCGTGAACGGGTCAATAGCATCCTTAGGGATCGCCGGATAAGATTTTGGATTCACAACCGAGAATCCTTTTGGCCTGCGTTTTATCGGGGGCGTTTCTATTTCTCCGCGCCGGCTGTCGCCAAATGTTATTTCCCGCCTTCCATGCGTTATATATCGATAGAAAAGATACAACAGGGATATTAAAAGTAACGCTCCGGAGGACAGTATGGCCTCCGAATGCAGCCCGAGAAAAATGAAAAATAACGGCGGTATTGTAAATAAAATATAACCCGTGTCTTTGCGGTTAAAAATCACATAACCAGCAGGAGGCATGAGAAATGCTAAAAGTAATAAAAGGGGGAGTATATCCTTCATCGCTAGATAAAATGCAAACGCTGCTGATGGCAGGTACATCATCACAATAAATGGTGTAAAGCTCTCATCATCTCTATTAAGTGCCCAACCCATGAAAACAAGTGACCAAAACATTGCAAAGAAAAGCAAGAAAAGCAGTGTTATGAGCATCGCATTGAATTCCATATAATCTGCAATCACCAGCATTAAAAGCGGAAATGCGATAGAAATGATTAATGGCAGCATGGCTGCCCTCGGGCCAAGATCAGTATCCGAATTATATAGTGCCCGCTGTATAAACGGCGAAAAATACACAACTACAAACCACCACCCTACTAAGGCATCACTTACCATTACTTTGTTGATTATTTAATCTATTTAGATCATTATCTCCCTCGCTTTCCTCTTCCTCCCCTTCCTCAGCATATCCAAACCTATCAAAAGGTTCCAGGATTTCATCCGGTGGACGCCGGGTTATCATCGGCTTGGCAAAATCAACCGCATCTATGACCTCCAGTTCATCCAATTCCTCTGCCGATACATTGGAATATTTATCCTGGCGTTTTGCTCTTATACCTTCTTTTATAAGCATAATCGCATCGTAATTCTTAACTTCGGTATCAACAAGCGGTTTTGATAAGTCAATGAGTTGATTGGTTCTTTCCAAGACGAGAGAGTATCCTATGGGTTGATTGCTTCTATCAACCCTCTTTAATCCAGATTTTTCGATAATGTAATCCATCAACTCCTCGACACTATGATCTGGGTCTATCTTGACAGCCAGCGGATTTTTATCGGGGCGCACCGGCATTCCATAGACCCATACAATAATCAAAATCTCACTTGCCATCCTTAAATTTATTTATATTAAAAATAATAAAATTATGGGATGGCGGTGGATGATGATGAATTGGAAATCCTGGACGAGAAAGTAAAAAAGGCAGAGAAATCTGCTCTGGAGGAAGTTATCGATCTGGAAGAATATGAGGATGTGGTGGGCAGGATTGATTTTCCAACGGAGTCTGAGCGAGTTGTTATTAAAGTTAAATGTGCAACTACCGAAAGAAACTATGAAGTTTCCTTTGCTAAACAACTCAATGATTTCTACGAAGTCTTTGATATCAAAGAAGCGAAAGGAAAGGAATCAGGGTATGAATTGTATGAGCCTCATGAGTCCGGATTAACCAAGCACGATGCAAGCAAATTTAATTGGGACGGCGTCGAATGCCCTTACTGCTATGGAAGATTCCCGGATGAACATAAATATGGTGCCAAGACAAATGTGCTTCAATGCATGAGTTGCGGAAGAATGTCTTGCGGAGGCAGTATTAAGTCAAGGGGGAGGACGATGTATTTTAAATGTCCTTGGTGCGGGAAGGGGGGCATTATAGGTACGGAGCCGTTTGAAGATTTTTCGATCCCTTTTGGGAAGAAGGGAAAAAAGAAGTGAAGTTAAGGCAACGTTAAGGCACCTGCAAGCTTCCTGCTTCTTCCATATAGATCCAGTATCCTTTGCCTGGTTTCATCACATCCAGGTATCCGTACCATGTTCCGTCGTAATATGCCATGTATTCCCAGCCCCCGTTTTGATCATAAGTAAAGACCTTATCGTAAGAATTGTTGATTGACGCCAATGCTTCAATCACTTGAGTGGTTTCATTTGACGGCCATCCAATTAAATTCCACCCAGAGTCAAGGGAAATATTTTTATCCGGGGCATATCCATTGATGGTTAAATTCGCCGCCTCTTTCATATACACCCAATAGCCCTTGCTTGGCTCTATTTTATCCAGATCGCCGTACCAGTTACCAGCATAATGTGCTTTGTAACTCCAGCCACCGTCTTGAGTATAAGTAAAGACCTTGTCAAATTTTCCCTGTATCTGGGCTAATGCATGCCATAGAGAAGTATTTGCTGGCTGGAGGGGGATTGAGATTAGATTCCATCCTGTTTTTAAATTAAGTGTGTGATGAGGGTAAATACAAACTATATTCCCTTTTAAAATGTGGGTGTAATTGAGATTATGACAAAAACAACCACCCCCACAAATATTAATGAGATTCAAAATATAAAAACATCTGGAATAGCGATCAACCAGATAACAGAGCAAAACTTAGAGATGTTGAGATTAGAGAGGTTTGGAAAATGCCCCACTGTCAAGATCCCAGTAATGGATATCTAACTTTTGAATGTCCCAATTGTGGTGAAACAAAAACAATCCACTTTAATTGCAACTCCCGCATATGCACTCATTGTGGAAAGATATACAATGACAAATGGGCATCAGATTTAGCAGGCAGATTGTTTGATGTCCCCCATAGGCATGTCATTATGACAATGTCTCATTACCTCTGGCCGATCTTCAAGAATAATTGGGAATTGCTTAAAGTAGTCATGGATTCTGCAATAGAGGCGATCGCAGATGCAATATCAAAAAGAGCAAAAAGAGACCTCAAACCGGCATTTGTTGTTGTGCTACACACATACGGTGGAGATCTCAAATTCAATGTCCATTTGCATCTATTGGTGGCAGAGGGAGGATTCCAGGGTGACAAATGGGTGGATGTAAATGTAATCCCTTATACTACACTGCGGCACAAATGGCAAGAAGTATTGCTCACGAACCTTGAAAAACACCTTCCGGACACAGAAGAAAATCGGGAGTTGATGAGATTCTTTAAAGAGGATTTTAAGAAGGATTTCTTTGTGAATGCAAAGCGTAGAATAACCGGGGGAAAGAAAGAAATTGCAAGATACATTGGGAGATACATAAGGCATCCGGCAGTTGCAAATTCCAGAATTACAAATTATGATGGTAAGAATGTCAGATTCTATTATGATAAAAAGGATAAGGACGGAAAGATCATTGGAAGATTGTACAAGACCATGGAAGTAGAAGAATTCATTGAAGCCATAATTAGCCACATACCAGACAACCAATTTAGAACAGTAAGATACTACGGGGCTTATTGGAGAATCAAAAAGAGCAAATTCAAAGGAATTATTGACCTAGAAACTATATATCAGAAAAGTTTGATGGATTTCATCAAAATTTCTAATAAATGGGCACAATTTGCCCAAATTGTGAGTGCAAAATGGTCTTAATTGACTACAAACCCAAGAAACCTCCCCCAGATTATCTATTTGAACGGAAAATTACGGACTGGTGCGAGGATTTGAGTAGTGTGAACTCTGTCGATATGCATCCGTTAGATCATAAGGTGCCGGAGGGAAATGTGAATGATGCTGCCTGAGTATCCATCGACACAAAAAAGTTTGATGTTGTGAGGTCTCTACGAAGGAATGTACAAATAGTTGAGAATATTATGCACGAACTGGAAAGAAAAAGTGACAATGGGCTGGTGCCTATTGATGATCTGATCAAAGAGGTAAGAGAGCACGGCATTGATGCGAAAACATTAGATGGGATCATAATTGGAATGAGAAACAAAGGTACGATATATGAGCCGCGTTGTGGCCAATACGGGGTGGTTGATAGTACCCCTATGGTTCCAGGACCAATTCGTGCTTAAGTGCCCACGATGAAGAACGAACGTTTTTTAT
>MCBC01000158.1 GCA_001723855.1 Candidatus Altarchaeales archaeon WOR_SM1_86-2
ATAAGAGGTGAATCTAAATGTTATGGAAATTTGGGTTGTGTTTATGCCGATTTAGGGGATTTCAACAAAGCGATTGAATTTAATGAGAAATCTCTAAAAATCGCTATGAATATTGGCAATCGTGCAGGTGAATCTGCATGTTACACAAATTTAGGTGTGGTATATGCCGATTTAGGGGATTCCAATAAAGCGATTGAATTTTTTGAGAAATCTCTGAAAATTTTTAAAAAAATTGGAGAAAAGGCAGGTGAGTCCATTGTGTGTGGAAACCTTGCAGATGTTTATTATAAGAAGAGGGATTATCAAAAATCCCTAAATTATGCAAGGGATTCAATAATTATTAGCGAAACAATAAGAGAAAGTTTGATTGAAGAGAAACTCAGAGAACTGAGTATGACCTTCTTTAAATCTAAATTTGGAGTTTATGATCTTGGCGTAAATGCCGCACTGAAACTTTACACAGATACAAAAAAACAGAATTATCTAAAAGAATCTTTTGAAATCATTGAAAAAACAAAATCAAGGGAACTTCTGAAAAAATTAAAGATAAAAGAAACACCTCCTGAAAACATAGAAGACATCAAATTTGACGCCGTTGAAAGATTCCGTAAAGCACTCAAAAATAAACCCAACTGCACAGTCCTTGAAATGTATCAACAAAGCGATAGAATAATCTACCTTCTCTTAACCAAAAATAAAATCAAATTCTTTGAGCAGCCAATTAATCAGGAGTTGATAAACCTGCTGGAGGAATACCTGACCGTTTCCAATTACCTGTTTTCCTGTTCAAAAGAACTTGATAAAAAGATCATTGATGAACTCACACCGATGGCTGAATACGAATACGCCTACATAATTAAATTATCCGATACTCTCGGGATAGATGAGGATGAGTTATATGAGATATGCACAACCCCCATGACTGCATCGGAGATAGATAAACTCGGCGAGGATTATGGAATTGAAGAAATGAATCTTGTTGAACTGCTCATGACCCACACGGGACAGCAAATGATTCTTTCAACGCATGAAATAAGAAGTTTTGATTCACAGGGTTTCAAAAGACTTGTCAGGGCGCTTAAAATCATAGAGGAATTAAATGGAATCATTACCGGATACAACATAAAAGAGAAAGACGCAGATAAACTTTTCTGGTGCATTAGAGAAAATAAACCTGACCGGGAGGGCATACGAGCAAAGTATAAAATAAAAGATGGGGACATGGAGAAACTTGAGAGACTCATTGTGAGGAGAGATGACTTTTTAACCAAACTTCTTGAACGCAAAAACTACAACAAGTATGAAATAATATCAATGATGAGTAAAGTAAGCACATTTTATGACACTCTTAATGAACTTGTTACCCATATCCTGCCCGAAAAACTCAGAACCGATCTTGGCACCATCAAAACAGATTACCTGATTTTGCTGCCGCACAGGTGGCTCCATGATATTTCTTGGGAAGCGGCAGTAATAAACAAAAAACCTCTCGGGCTGGGGTACAATATCATAAGAAACTATAACATTGATCTGGTTACCTCAACCCTGGATTACAAGCAGCATCCATTCAACAATGTACTAATTGTGTTTAATCTTTACAAACCCGGAAGTGGAAAAAAGACAGATAAATATGGTGGCTTGGAAGAGGAATGCATCAAAGTTAAAAATAAATTGGATGTGAATGGCCGCACAGTAAACTATTTATCAAAACAGCAGGCAACATTGGATAACATCAAAAAAGAACTTTCTGATGCTTCCTTGATTCACTTTCACTGTCATGGAAATTTTAGCCCCGGAAATCCACTTGAAGGAAGCGGGATTAATTTATATGACTGCTTTCTCTCGGCGCAGGATATTTTATCTGAAGAAATTGAATTCAAAAACCACCCATTGATCCTGCTCAGGGGCTGCAAAACCGGCAGAACAGGAACTGACGATATAGGAGTTATGGGCGATGAGCAGATGGGTCTTGTAACCTCCTTTTTTACCGCAAAAGCATCAACTCTCATTGTTACCGGATGGGGAACTTACAGCGAATATGGTAAAGAATTTTCAAATCATTTTTATGATTCTCTTTTATGCGGTAGAAATGTTGCGGAATCTTTAAGGAACGCGAGAGAAAAAATTTATGGAAAATATGGAAAAGAAAGTCGTGACTGGGCGGCTTATATGCTTTACGGCAATCCCTTTAAATTTATTTGAAAATGAAAATTAATAAAAAAGCAGATATAGAAGATGTTGAAAAATTTGTTTACGAAGAGCCGGACGGAGGGAAAGAAGTCCGCGCTTATGTCATATTCAGTGTATGTGAACTGAATCTAAGGGCAGTGACATTCATGGAAAGTTTAGGGGTCATGGGGATTGTTGAAAAAAGTCTTAAATTATTAAGCACAATAGATCATGATGAGTTCAAAAAAGGCGAAAAGAAAAATGTTGAAATTGAAATAATGGACCCAAAAATAAAGAAAATAAATTCCGCGAAAAAGGAAATCAAATTAATTGATGATAAAGAATGCAGATACAAAATTAAAGGTAAAATTATCGGCGGCTTTGTTGATCATGCTGATTTTGGCGATGGGATTGAATCATTGGGGAACATAATTGTTGATTGCAAAGTTCCTGTTGAAGTAGAACTTGAAAGAGACACTTACGACGAGGAATGGGATTTTTATCTTCCGGAGCCAGCATATCCTGGGGCAGTTACCGAATTTAAACGATTAGATTATGCACCGAACGGCGAATATGTGCCTGATGAAGACATAATTGCAAAATATGCAGATTTACATGTTGGCGAATATATTGAAGCAGAAGGCACGATGTGGGTTAACATTCTTGAGGACCAATCTGACGAAGCGTATTTTACTGTGTGCAGCAGTAAAAAAACATGTAATGAAATCCTTGAAAATTATAGAGGGGAATTAACTAAATGCAAGGACTCACATGAATATGAGCTTTACATCACTTCACCACTTACATATCGTGAAATAATCGACATTGCTCGCAGGGCAAATGCATTCTGTGTTCATGCGTATAAGAAAGGAAAATGCATCCATGATGTGTCCAGGGGGATGGAATACTAACCTGCAAATTAAAAAAACGGCAGCACTTAAATCAACAGATGGAAAAAATAATCAATAAAATGAAATTTAAAGGCATCATAAGAAAAATTAAGAATATACATCTAAAGAACACCTTGTTAGCAAAAGGGTATGTGGCGGAAGAAATAAATAAGGATTATGATAAAGCAATAGAGTATCATAGACGAGCATTGGAGGTTGATCCTGATGATGATGCTGAGCGTTACAATTTAGGGATTTTGTTACATAAATTAAATAGATATGAGGCGGCTGAGAAGGAATATAGAAAATCAATGGATATAGATCCTGATCGAGGAAATGTACATCTGAATTTAGGGCATGTGTTAATAGTTATGAATAAAATTGAAGAGGCTGAGAAGGAACTACGGGAATCTGCAAGAATAAATCCTAACGAACCAAAGGTGCACTTTAATCTCGGTAGTTTATCGGTGAAGTTAAATCGCTTTGAAGATGCAGAAAAAGAATACCAAAAAGCGATAGAACTGGATCCGGAATATTGGGCGCCACATTTCCTTCTCTCAAAACTACTTATGGAAAAAAATAAAAGGGACGCTCTCAAGCATTTTGCAAAAAGCTACGATCTCATTAAAAAGGAACTCAGTAAAGAAGAGGATGATGCTGACAGAGCGTACTTATCTGAGTGTCTTGGAGTATGCTGTATTAATCTCGGGAAAAAAGACGAGAGCAAGGATCATTTTAAAAAGTCAAATAGAATAAGGGAACAAATAAATGAAAAAATATGAAAAAATGGCAACACTTAGCTCAATGGATGGGAAAACCGGATTCACCATGAATATCCTGGGTTGGGAATTTGATCCACAAGATAAATGGTGTATTCTCTATTGCGAAGGAACAGAGGAAATCAGATTTATCAGGTACTTTGTTGGTGATTTAAACAGGGTTCTGCATTGTACCGGTAAAAAAAGCAAAAACTATGGAATGGAATGGGGGGCAGAGGAAATTTTCTGGGAGATCAGGATACAGGATATTGGAAAGACGCACTTGGTTTATGTAGTTGAACTTGAGATACCTGGAGATAACCGTAAATTTGAGAGATGTAAAGGAAGAATTGAGGGATCTGGAGGATTATTGAAATTTAAATTTGAAACGGATTACAAAAATTTGAACCGGTTTTATAACCGGTTGAATGAGGAGGTTGGGGGATTGAAGAGGTGATGAAATATTTTGTTACAACCATATTATTAATTTTTAATAACAAAAAGAAGATTAGTGGAAAAAAATAGAATAAAATGGGTAAAAAGAAAAACTACAGCGGACATTTTTGTAAGATATGTAAAAAAATTCGGTCAAACGAAAGTTTTACTGGCAAAGGGCATGCAAAACATATCTGCAGGAAATGCAGCACTCGCGTTAAAAAAATGCACTTCATTATCGTGGATTTAGAAGCAACATGCAGCAAGAATGGTAAACTTTCGCCGCAGGAAATTATAGAAATCGGTGCGGTAAAAATAGATGGAAACGGAGATATCATCAATACATTTAATGAATTTGTCAAGCCAAAAATCAATCCTGTGTTGGGCAAATATTGTAAAGACCTCACAGGTATAAAACAATCGCAGGTAGATGGGGCAGAGGGATTCTCCGAAGTTATTGAAAAATTTAAAAAATGGATAGGCGGCAAATATTTACTCTGCTCGTGGGGCTATTATGACAAAAAACAATTTATAAGCGACTGCAAATTGCACGATATTGACGGCACATGGGCTGAAAAACACACCAGTATCAAGCACGAGTATGCTAAAATCAACAACTGCAAGCCGTGTGGTATGGCAAAGGCGTTAAAGAGAGAAGGCATAAAACTTGAGGGTGTGCATCATAGGGGTATTGACGATGCGAAAAATATAGCCAAGATTTTCATAAAGTACATGGATACGTTTATCCAAAACCGAGAAAATGAAACTTGATTTTGATGAAAAAATTATCAGGAAGGCAAGATTTGCATCAGGGGGAACACCATACGCGATGAGCTACAACAATCTGCTGAACCTTTACCTGACAAACAAACGGTTATATGCGGAAATCATGCTCATACACATCCGTGTTGCAGACATACCTTTTCCTTCAATATCCGGACTGGAATTTATGAAAACACTGGGTGCTTCTCTTCCTGTCGCAGTGTACAAAGCAGACAATAAAAAAAAGAAGTTTTATTTTTATGTCCACGGTGACCTTGACGGGTGGATTAGAGATTTATCAAATAACTTAAAGGAAGGCACAGCGCAAATTGCTCCGGGAGATATGAAACCAAACACTGTGTACCAACATACATCACACCTTTCGGTTATACCGGGAATCGGAGCAGTGTTATTTGCAATAATCATATTCGCCCCGATACTGATAACTCCCGCCCAGGCGGAAAACATCTCATTTACGGCGGGGATTATAGGAGCGTTAGTTGCAATAATCGTAATCCTCACGTTCGTAACGACGTGGATAAAAAAACAACATGAATAAAGAACAATTTCGGCGTGCAGCATTTGTATTGGGCAAAGATCACTGCATGGAGGTAGTTGAAACCCTGTATATAAGGGAATGGAGCACTGCAACCGAAATTGCAGAGGAATTAAAAATCCATACCGCAACAGCGGTTAAGTATCTTTCAGAGTTGCATGAAATAGGAATTGTTGAAAAGAGAGTAAGGGAAGGTAAGTACAAGGACGCATTTGAATACCGATTGATAGAGGCAGAAATTAATTTGACATTAAATTTTGAAGAAATAATTGAAGAAGAAAGTGAAGGTGTAATTGAAAAAGCAAGAAGTATAAGGGTAAAGGAAAGAGTAAGGGATGATGTGAATTACGAATGGGATGATGAGAAACAAAAAATTTTAAAGATTAACATTGTTGGTGCCGGGCTGAGACGGGGCGTCAGGGAATCCATTGAATTAAGCGATACCGAAGGTAGATTTTTGTGGAATATGCCATATCCGTCTGAAGATTATATTTCAGTGGAGCAAATTTGTGAGAAATCAGGCATAAAAAACCCGGTGGAAATGAAAAAAATACTGGATCTGGTTAGAATTCTAAAAGAAAAAAATATTATTGAATTAACATCACCTTAACAGCACAATATTTCCCATTTCATGCCTCTGCCTTGTTACTATATCTATAGTGCCCTTTTGCCGAGTAAAACATCCAAGAGTTCTCTTGGAGAGCACACCCTAACGATGGGCTGTTTCTTAAGTTCGGGGTCGCCGGAAAATACGGGGCATGAAAGTGCCAAAGCCAAAGCAAAATACACTTTATCCTTAACATCCGGACATACTTCCCCCGCGTTCGGTAAAAACTCTAGAAATTCCTTATTTGGAACTATATCAATCTCCGATTTCAAGAATTCAAACACATCTTCAAATTCGTCTTTGGACAATTTACTATTCTTCAATAATCTTTCCTTGTGTCTATTCACTTCCCTCCAGAGAAACTCGGGGGCCACAAAATCGAATCTGTCAAGTAAAGAATTCCAGGAAAACACCTTGTACGTAACACCATTCGTCGCAAGTGAAGAAATAACCACATTTGCATCAACTACAAAGATCATCATGAGTTATTTGCCGTATGTCTGTTTATATAACTCATCATACCTTTCCGACAACGATAAACTAATGTCATCGGCGATCTCTTTTGCCTTGTCTTCAGATAATTCGCTTTTACTTAGGATCTTCTCTAACCTAATCAACCTTGATAATTTATCATTTAACAACCTACTTACCAATAAAGAGATTCTCAATCCTGACAATCCCTTAAATTCATCTACCATATCTTCAGGCACATTGGCTTTTAATAAAACTTCGGGCATTTTTATTAATAATTAAAAAGACGCTTAAATATAAATACAAAACGGCTTTGGAACTGGTTTTATGTGATTTTCACCTCAGCAGCACAATATTTCCCATCCCCTTCCTTCTTCTCTCCACCAGACCCCTGTTCTCCAACGCATCCAGGCACCTGGTTACTTTCGCCTTCGGGAAGCCTGTTCTCTCTACCAGTTCGCTCTGGAAAATTACTCCGCCTTCCGTAAAAACCATCTCGTAGATCGTGAGCTCATCATCCTTCAATGTCTTCATCGTGTGCTCCCACGACTTCTTCTTGGAATCCGTGTTGGATCTCATTTGAACGGAATCGAAGAACAGCAGGTACATCCCGCAGATTCCAAGAACCAGGGCTGACAATGCGATTATAACAACATCCTCCATTGTGAAAAGTCCCGGTATATGGGTTATCGCGGTTTCTGAGCCTTCTACAAATATCTGGATTGGCGCAGGAGTTAACAGCTTGATACCAAGTACGAATATCGCCCCGACAAATATCGCTGACATAAATGCCGTAGTTCCTTTGATTTTCATATCCGTTTATCCATTAAATTAAAAAATTAAAAAGATTACCCTGTCTCTTTCCACACATTTTGCTGCCCGACGCTGTTCGAGACCTGCCCATCAACATAGTTCTGGTCTATAACCCCCTGAACATTCTCCGGAACATTCTTCCATGCAGCAAGTTCGTCATCCCTGCCCGGAACGCCCCGGTGGGCATTTATACAGTAACTTCTGACAAAGAAGGTCTTGGATTTCTCCTCCGGCAGATAAACAACCACCGCTTCCCCGAACGCAATATTCTGGTTGCCCTTGTTTTCATTCTCCAGCGCAAACCCCCTCTCAACCAGCAGGGATTGAGTTTTTTTATTCTCCGTGATTTCCACCTTCACCCTTGAGTACCCTTCACTTTCGAACCCTGTTTTCACGTCCGCGTCATAGAATGTTTGAATCCTGGCCGTGGTTACCTTTCTGATTTTTTTAATCGCATCATTGAAATCCCCCCCGACATTATTCTTCCATGTAACCTCTAAAGAAAGTTCATCCAGGCCCTGGGCATACCATACTGCAAATTGCTTCTCCCACAAGGAAAGATCATCATTTCTGATTATACCCATGATATGATCATCAACAACTCCAACTTTCTCATATGCCGCACATTTCTGCAGACCAAAGTCAAGGTATAACGCCTCACGGGAATTAAGCAATACGACACTTGCACCATCCTTGCAGAACAATACACTGCCTGTCTCATCACCTTTACGGGCATCCTCAAGATCGATGGGGACCTCTATTGTGAAGAATGTCCACCCTTCCGGTTTAATTTGTTGAGTTGATGATTGCTGAAACGCCTGCTGGTCAACATTCACATTCGTATTCACGGGTATCCGGGCATTCCCTATAACCTGCCCCTTCTGCGTGATTACCATACTGTTGGTGGCACTTATGGCTATCGTACCGTTTGAAGTATTGTCAAATGTTGTGTCATACACGGTACTGGATACGACAATCGCTGTCTCGTCATCATACCCCGCGGTTGTTTCCGGTGCCGTGCCTGATGTTCCGAGCACATATCCAAAAACCATTCCAATCCCGATCAACGCTAAAACACCAAGCAAGGCAAGTTTATCTTTTAGGTTTTCCATTTTATTTTATTAAAATAATTAAACATAACTATGATTTTAATCTGTCATGTAGGTGTAAGTTAGGTCCTTTTCCTCCCCGGGGTTCAATGTGATGTTCCAGTAAAGCAGGTTCCCAGGCTTTTCATCGTAGTTGATGTTTGACTTGAAACCCTCCGCATCCCCCGGGAGCGTATCCATCACGGTAAGCTTTACCTCTTCGTTTTTATAGTTTATCATCTTGAGCGTGCCCTTATGATAATAGCCGTATTGATCGCCTGGAATTTCCTTAACCGTTACTCTCTTCCTGACCTCGATGTCCGGGGCGTACCCAACGGTTACTTTTGCTTCCCTGCCGTTTGGCGTCCATGAGATGGTATCCATGCCGATGAGCATCATATCCCTGTAAACACTCACGGTACCGTAGGGCCATGTATCTTCCTCTTTGTTCTTCAAACGGTATATGTTCTGGACATTGCCGTTTTTCATTTCACTTACATACCGCCAGTTGACATCGTCAAGCCGGGCATCCCACACGTAATCCCTTTCGAATTCCACGTTCTTGCCGAATACCCGCACGATTTTCGTCTCGCCGGCATTTAGTGAAATCTCGCCCAGGTCGTATACCTCGTACTCCTCAAGGGCTGAAACAGCGGCACCGATTGCCGAGCCGAAAGCAACGTTCCCGAACGCCACCTGGGTTGCGGACATGTATTCCATACTCCTGTACACGCCCTCCATCTTTATGTTCCCTGCAACAACTTTCACGTTGACGTTCTCTAAATCGATACCCATGTTGTTTGTTATCTTCACCCAGAAACCAAACCCTGCCGTTTTATCCTCATCTATGTCGAGGTGGTATACAGGCTCCCATGAAACCCCGCTCGCGCGGTAGACGATATCCACATCCCGCCTGCCTTCCCCGCCGTATCTCCACGAGAGTTTGCTTTCGCGACCCGTAACCGATCCAGTGTAGTATGTATAGGGGTCGTATGACGACACGGGAGGCGCGGGGATCCTAACCCCGGGCACCTCAAACACGGTCTTGTAGACCTGCTGGAAATCCGGCTTCTCGCGGAATACCATATTTCTTATGTCTGATACTTTCATGGTGAAAAACGGCATCTCAAGTGTCTCATTACTCCTTATCCACCTGGCGTCTGACAGAAACATAAGATCACCTTCAAGCATGTAGAGCGTCCCGGATACGTCCCCGTAGGAAGTGACCGCCTCTATCTTCTTGCCCATGCTCTGGTTGACCATATCCCCTATCGTTAACGGTCTTTTAATCTTAGTTTCCTTAGTTTCCTTAGTTTCATTTTTTATGTATGCCGTTATGGAAATAGATTCAACGCGCGCTTGCTCCCCTATCACGCGAACAGACCCCGGGACAATACCCCCTTCTATTATGGTATAGAACTCACTGCCGCAGCAAGCATCCCCCTCCTTCATCACATGCACCACGTCATTCGGATAAACCGTGATTTCGGTTATCCTCGTATCTACCATTTCCCCGGCGTTAGCGTTAGCATTTGAAATCATACAAAAAAATAATAATCCCAATGCACATAATATCTCGATTTTGGTTTTCATCCCGTAATACCTTAGGATGAAACACCATAAGAGCAGGAGTTTGAAACTGGTTTCAGAAACCAAAAATATTAAAACGTTCAGAGTTAAAACCACCCCTTTTTCTTCTTAAGTTTTGACATTGCCTCATCAGGGTTATGTCTATACTCCCTGATAATCTTTAAGACCTCGTTATTTTCCATTATATCATTCCCTACCATACGCCTGAGTAATTCTTCCCTGCGTTTTAATTCCTTATCGAGTTCGGGTTTGGTGATCCCCGCGCTCTCTGCAAGCGTATCCTTCAACTTTATGGGGTACTGGGTCCTTGCAAGTTTATCCGCCTGAGGGTCCCATTCATAGATAAGCCCCAACTCAACATTATCCTGTATTATGTGTCCAATCTCCGCCACCTGGGTTATATACCTCCTGACACCGCCTTCCTTTGTGCGTATCATGTTCTGGACAATAATCAAATCAAGCAGGGGGAGCATAGTCAGCGGGATGTTCATGGGGCTGTTCGTCATTCTCGTTATTGATTCCCGCGCGGTGTTCGCGTGCAGTGTCCCCATTGAACCATTAAGACCGATGTCCATTGCAACAAGCAGCGTGATTGCACCGGGACCCCTTACTTCCCCGACAATCACTCTATCCGGGCGCATTCTTAACGCATTCTGCAGCAGCAGATCAATCGTAATCGACGATTTTTCCTGACGCAGGGACGGTGCTGCTTCCAGCGGCATCCAGCCGTCTAAAAATTTAAAATTTAATTCAAGCGTATCTTCAACCGTTACAACTATCTCATTTTGCGGGATAAACGAGGAAATAGCATTTAATGTCGTGGTTTTTCCACTTCCCGGTCCTCCCGCGACAATCATGTTAATCGGTCTTATACCAAAACCTTCAACGCAAGCCCATAAGAGTGCAGCAAGCCCTTCATCCATAGTTTGAAGTTTTATCAATTCCGTGATACTAAAGGGTTTTTGCCTGAATTTTCGGATCGTGATATAGGGACCTTTTGGTGCCGCGGGGGGTATCGCTACATTCACCCTGCTGCCGTCAAGAAGCCGGGAATCAAGCAGAGGATTTTCTTCATTAATCTCCCTGCCTACATTTTTTGCTATTTTCATCAATGCATTATTTATTGATTTCTCGTCTTTAAACCCGATATTCGATCTGCACATCCCGTGTTTTCTATGGACAACGAATGCGGGAGCACCGATGCCGTGAATCGCGATATCCTCAAGTTCATCATCATCAAGAAGAACCCCAAGGGTGCTGTGGCCGTAAAACTTACCCATCGCAAGCGATAAAAGAATATCGACGTTATCCAGGGGTTGATTTTTTACCTCCAATTCCTGAGTAAGCCTTTTCTTTAAATAATATCTTAAAAATTCATTTCTTTCCTCATAAGTTACAAATTTTTCCGATTCACGGGCAATTTCCACAGGTATGAAATCCGTTGCGTTCTTTAAAATCTCCCTTTCGGCATCTGAAAATTCGGGCATGTTTACCTTATAGAGCGGAAGGGGCTTATCTTCATGTTTTATTATCTCCACCCTACCATATGAATCGATTTTTGATTCCTTAGTTTCTTCTGCCATTTCAATTAATTATAATTTTTTTTTCTTTGTTGATATTATTGATATAAAGATATATAAAAAGTTTTGAATATTTTCCGCTAATTTAAAATTCAAAGTCAATGATGCAGGGAAAAGATATAGATGAACTGAAAAAGAAGAAAGATACCGAAGGGCTGATAAATGCACTGAACGACAGCAACGGGGAAGTGCGCAGGAAAGCTGTAGATGCCTTAATAGAAATTAAGGATCATGGAGCAGTGGTGCCTTTGATAAACGCATTAAAGGATGAGGATGTTTGGGTGCGCAGCAGCGCTGCACTGGCATTAGAGCGGATTAAAGATGAAAGCGCGGTTGAACCATTGATAAACGCATTAAAGGATGATGATGCCTGGGTGCGGACGAACGCCGCGAAGTTACTGGTAAAATTTAAAGATCCCAGGGCAGCAGAACATCTGATAAACGCGTTGGACGATGGTAATGAAAATGTGCAAGAGTACGCGGAGATGGCTGCCTGCGAGAAAGCAGATAGGGAATATGAAAATAAAGAATATGAAAACGCATTGCATATGTATGGGAAGATCATTAAAAGTTCTGCATATAAAAAGAACGAAAAAGCAGCGTATTATTATGTAAAGATATCAAAGTGTCATGAGAAATCAGGGGATTTAAGGAAAGCAAAATCTATGTTAAATAGAGCATCAGAACTTGCACAAGAAAATGGAGTCAGGGCATTTATAGGCGGCTCAATAATTTTGTTGGATGTGAAACTCGGGGATAAAAAAAGTGATGTTTTATCGGGGGTGCTGGACAGATTTGAAGACGCTAAATTAAATATACCTGAAAACCTGAAAGATATTCTGGAAGAGAACGAAGAATCGGCAAAGGAATTAGAGAAGAAGGCAAAGGAGGATAAAATCGGTCAACTCCCCCCGGGGGTATACCCTCACCTCACGACCGAAAAACAAAAACTTCTGTATAAACTTGATCAACTTGAAATTGAAAGGACTTCAGGTGAGATAACCGAAGAGGAATACAAATTCTGGAAGAAAACGCACACCGAGAATTTAGATTTACTCAATGCTAAAATTTCTGAGATTGAAGAGGATATGCGGAAGGAAGGGGTGAGTATGGAAGAGCTTCAAGCAAAAAAAGAGGAAAAACAAAAACGCGAGGAGGAACTCAAAGAACTGCAGAGGGAGATAGAGGCATCAAAACAGGAAAAACAAAGACAGGAGGAGGAACTCCTGGAGATCCAGAGGAAGATAGAGGCATCAAGGGAGATCGCGAAAGAGAAAGCAGAACTTGACGAGGAATTGGAACAGAAACAGAAATTTATATCGGAATTTGAAGAGAAAGCGAGAATCATCCAGGAGGAACTTAAGGCGAGGGAGGAGGAGAAACAAAGGCAGGAGGAGGAACTTCTGGAGATCCGGGGGAAGATAGAGGCGTCAAAGGAAATAGCGGAGGAGAAAGCAGAACTTGACGAGGAACTAAAGCAGAAACAGAAATTTGTATCTGAATTTGAAGATAAGGTAAGGCATATGCAGGAGGAACTTCTTGCGAGGGAAAAGGAGAAACGAAAACAGGAGGAGGAACTCCTGGAGATCCAGGGGAAGATAGAGGCATCAAGGGAGATTGCTGAGCAGAAAGCAGAACTTGACGAGGAACTGGAAGAAAAGCATGGGCTTGTATCTGAATTTGAAGATAAGGTAAGGCATATGCAGGAGGAACTTCTTGCGAGGGAAAAAGAGAAACGAAAACAGGAGGAGGAACTCCTGGAGATCCAGGGGAAGATAGAGGCATCAAGGGAGATTGCTGAGCAGAAAGCAGAACTTGACGAGGAACTAAAGCAGAAACAGGAACTTATATCTGAATTTGAAGAGAAAGCGAGAAGCATCCATGAGGAACTTAAGGCGAGGGAGGAAGAGAAACGAAAACAGGAAGAGGAACTCCTGGAGATCCAGGGGAAGATAGAGTCCTCAAGGGAGATCGCTGAGCAGAAAGCAGAACTTGACGAGGAACTGAAAGAAAAACAGAAATTTATATCGGAATTTGAAGAGAAAGCGAGAAGTATCCATGAGGAACTTCTTGCGAGAGAGGAAGAAAAACGAAAACAGGAGGAAGAATTCCTGGAACTTCAAAGAAAAATAGAATCCTCAAGGGAGATCGCAGAGCTGGAAGCAGAACTTGATAAGGAACTAAAGCGGAAACAGAAACTTATATTGGAATTTGAAGAGAAAGCGAGAAGTATCCATGAGGAACTTAAGGCGAGGGAGGAAGAGAAACGAAAACAGGAGGAAGAATTCCTGGAAATCCAGAGGAAGATAGATTCTTCAAAGGGGATTACAGGGCATGAAGCAGAACTTGATAAGGAACTACAACGAAAACTGAATCTTGTGTCCGGGGCCGAAGCGAAACTAAAATCCTACAAGCAGGAAATTCAAGAGAAGACTAATGAACTTCTGAAACTGGAGCAGCAAATAAAATTTTCAACGCGGGAATCTGAAATTGAGTCTGAAAGACAGAAAATTCTCCGTGAACTTGAGGGGATTGAATCCGATAGGGCTGCAGGCAGGATACGTGAAAATGAATACGAGTTCTGGAAACAAAAGTATACGGAGAAGTTAAGCGATCTTGAAGATTCAGTGGAGCGAGCAAATGGTGATGTTTTTGCAATAAGGAGAGAACCTGGACTAAAGGAAGAACCTAAACCAATGGAAGAACTCACTCCAGAAGAAAAACTCAGAAAGGAATGGTTTATGGGTAAAATCGGAATTTTGGAATATGAAAGGAGGTTAAAGGATTTGAGTGAAATCCAAAATTAGAAAAGCACACCTCTCAGTTCAGAAGCGGCTTCATCTAATTTATTGTTGGCGTTCATAATTATCTTAACCG
>MCBC01000159.1 GCA_001723855.1 Candidatus Altarchaeales archaeon WOR_SM1_86-2
CACTATGCTACAACGGATTTGGCAAATATTTGCTTAAGTCCATCAAATGGAGACATATTTTGAGTACGCTCTGCGTTGTTTGGTTTGTATGGCTGAGTAGTTACTGGATTTCAAACATTATCCCATGCATTCCCTCAGATCGTCAATAAAGCATAAAATATTCTCGCGCGATGTGTGGGGCATCACCACGACTCTAATGCATTTTGGTTTTTCGTTCAATGACACCTTCCATCCTCTTTTCCCGAGTTTTTTCACAATCTCTGAATTATCGGAACCCGACACCATGATGCCGACAATGTTCAATTCCGGTTCCGCAGCCTTCTCGACACAATCCAATTTACTTAACTCGCTGCAGAGTAATTTTGTATTTTCCATGCACCCCCCCACGATCTTTTCATAGCCATCAACCCCAATATAATTAAGGGTCGCGTATGTTGCAGCAATCGCCCCACCGGAGCGGGTTCCGGACAATGTGTTGGTTTTGAAGGGAAGATATGGCGGGGAAATCGTGATCTTATCCAGCAAAGAATCATTTTTGAGCAAAACAGCCCCCGAGGGAATCGGAGCCATGCCCATCTTGTGGGGATCGATTGTTATGCTTGTTACATTTTCCAATTCGAAATCAAACCTTATCCCTGGTTTCAGGAAAGGGATTATAAAGCCCCCGAACGCGGCATCAACATGCAGGAAGATTTTCTCGCCAGAATTGCTTATTAAATCACTTACATCCTCAACGGGATCTACTGCCCCAAGCGCTGATGTTCCTGCGGTTAAAACAATTCCAAGGGTATTTTCATTAATATTCCTCTCAATGTCTCCCGCATCTGCTTTAAAATTTTCGTCAAGCGCAGCGGGAATGATTTCCAACCCCAGCAAATTAGCAGCCCTCTCTACTGAATAATGTGCCGACCGGGGTACAATTATCTGCCTCTTTTTTGAATTTTCCCTCATAACCCACAGAGCAAATATATTCGCCTCGGTTCCGCCGGTTGTTATATATCCCCGTGCCAGCCGGTTGTGCAGTAAATTCCCGATCCATCCAATACATTCTTTTTCCAGTTCCTCAACCTTTGAAAATATGTGCGTATCAAGAGCGTTCGTGTCGGCAAAGATCTTAAATGCCTCTATGGCTATGCCCAATGGCTTTGTTGACACCGAAGAAAGAATTTTGCCGTCCTCAAATTTCGGATCTCCGGCTCTCATTCCCCTTAACCTTTCAAGTATCTCTGATTCTTTATCCATATTTTATTTTTAAAAATAATCAAATAATAATACGATAGAACAAGTTATTCTTTTTTGATCACCAGCCTGAGCATAAGGGGGGTTATTATTGTCGTGACGACTGCTATCAACACCAATGCAGAAAACACCTGGGTGGTGAGAACCCCCAATCCCAGTCCAACCGTTGTCACAATCAACGCCATCTCGCTTCTTGGGATAAGTGCCACGCCGATAATAAAAGCATCCCTGAGTTTAAATTTAGAAACCACGCCGCCGATGAATCCGCTTGCGATCTGGCTTACTATCAAAGCGGTTAAAAGTATTACTGCGAATTTTCCTGCTTCGTCAATAACTCCGAAGTCAAAAAGCAATCCCACATTGATAAAAAAGAACGGGACAAAGAAGCCGTATGATATCCCCCTGACTTTGTGAACAATGGCATCCGTTTTCAGTCTCGGGATAACCGAAAGACATAAACCAAAGAGAAACGCCCCGATTATCATGTGCAAGCCAAGAACATTTGTGAGGTATGCAAAAGCAAATAACGATCCTGTGACAATGGCGATTATTGCTTCATCGACTATCATCTTATCTGCAAATTTGGCAACAAATGGAAAGATAAACTTGCCCACGATAAATATTATCAATCCAAATAAAGCAATTTCTCCAATAACTCTAAAAAGGTTTTCATAAGAAACACTTCCTGTTTGTACTATCCCCGTTATAATCGCCAAAGTGCCCAGCGAGAGAACATTATCCAGCACAGTAGCAAATAGAACTGTAGCGCCGGCAAGCGTGGAGATATATTTTAGATCTATCAAAGTTCTGGCACTTACTCCGATCGATGTCGAAGCCAGTGCGGTTCCGACAAGTAATGAACCCATTACAGGGTCTATGGAAAATTTTAAAAAAAGTTCTGAAGAAAATGTATATGCCACCATACAACCCGCGGAGAAAGGAAATGCCGCCCCGATGATCGCTACCGGAAGTGCTCTTCTTACAGAAATTGTCAATCTCTCTATATCAACTTTTTCAAATCCAATGGAAAAAAGCAAAAAGATTGCCCCGATTTCCGCAAGTATTTCAACCACAGTTACCGCTTCATTATGCTGCGGAACCGCAAAAATAGTTAAGATAGGTGCGCTCTGGGAGATTATGATAATACCCAGCACCGGCCCGGCAATTACTCCAAGTGAGATCTCCCCCAGAATAGACGGCAACCTTATCCTTTCAAATGCCTCTCCAAAAATTTTTGCCAGTACCAGTAAAAGCCCCAGTTCAAGGATGATGAATCCAGCTATCCAGTTTTCCATTTTTTTATTGACTGTTCACTACGGCAAAGAATCAATCATATCGCATATCCTGTTTAGTACATCCCTCTTGCTAACGATTCCGACCACTCTTTTTTCCTCAACCACGGGAATGCTTTGGATGCCGTACTCAAACATCAAGGATGCAGCATCATCAATCGTATCTTCCGGGGACAGGGTTATCGGATGCGTGGACATCAATGCCTTTATGGAAGGAATTCCCGTAAATGATCCGGTCTCCACAAGTTTCTCCCCGGAAGGTCCGTGAAAAATCATAAGTTTAAGCAAATCCGTCCATGTTACAATGCCGCTTAACTTATTATCCCCGTTCAGAACGGGAAACCCGCCGTGAGTGCACTCCTTTATCCTCGATGTAAGGTCGAAGAATTTGTCATTCTCCGATACTGTTATCACATTTTTACTCATGATTTCCCTTACTTTTACCTTCCCCAATTCCTTGAATCTTTCCATGAGTTTTACCAATAATTCATCCATTTCTTCGTTTTTTTCCATTTTCCTGATTTTTAAGAGAATAATGTCTTTAATTTGTTAAAAACAAATGAAGCTGAATGCCTTACATCCGGCTCGTCATCTTTTTTTAGGGCTGACAGCATTGCTAAGACCTTCTTCCGTAGCCCATTTGGGATCCTGTGATCAAATCTTCCGAGAGCCAAAATAGCGGATTGTCTTACCATCCATGAGCCGTCCCTGCTTAATCCCACCAATTTATTCGTGATCTCTCCCATGATGTGCTCCGGTATCAATGACTTAAGTTCACTCAAGGATACTGCAGCATGATATCTCACCATCCATTCCCCATCCCCTGCCAACTGCAGCGCTCTTTTTATAACCTCTTCACCCATATCCCTGGGAATGATTTTTTCCAGCTTCCCTAAAGACCATATGGAATGACTTCTAACCATCCATTCATCGTCCCTGCTTAATGTTAACAGCCGCCCAGCCACTTCACTGCCCATGTCCTTGGTAACGATCCTTTTTAGCTCCCCCAGTGACTTAGCGGCATGATTCCGCACCATCCACCCCCCATCCCCTGCCAATTGCAGAACTATTTTTATAACCTCTTCACCCATGTCCAGGGGAATGATTTTTTCCAGCTCCCCTAAAGCCCACACAGAAGAACTTCTAACCATCCATTCATCGTCCCTGCTTAATGTTAACAGCCGCACAGCAGCTTCTCTGCCCATATCCCTGGTAACGATCCCTTTTAACTCCCCCAGCGACATAGCGGCATGATGCCTCACCGCCCACATATTGTCCCCTGCCAACTGCAGCGCTCTTTTTATAACCTCTTCACCCATATCCCGGGGAATGATTTTTTCCAGCTTCCCTAAAGACCAGATGGAATGACTTCTAACCGTCCATTCATCGTCCCTGCTTAATGTTAACAGCCGCACAGCCACTTCACTGCCCATATCCATGGGAATTATTAGATTCAATTTCCCCAGCGCCCAAGCCGCATTTGATCTCACCTCATTCTCCCTGTCTTTGCTTGATATTAATATCTTGTCCAGAACCCCCCTTCTCATATTCATTGGAATCCTATCCCCCAATCTCCCAAGGGATTCAACGGCAGACCGCCTTACCAGGTACTCATCATCCCCGCATAAATTCACCAACTTCTCTGTGGTGATTTTTGCCATATTAAGCGGGATCAAATCATTTACCTGTCCGATAGACCACGCTGCGAGGCATCTAACCTCCCATTCCGGATCCCCGCACAATTTTAGCAATTTTTCAACCACGATTTTATTCATATCTCGCGGGACGGCATAACTCATTTTTCCAATGGACCACGCCGCATTGCGCCTCACATCCACTATTTCGTCCTCGGTAACTTCTATCAATCTCTCCAAAACAATATGTCTCATATCCCTGGGGACGACCTCACCCATCTGCCCCAGGGACAGTATCGCGAAATCTCCGCTGCTCAAACCCTCTTTGCTTAACTTTGATACTGCCTCTATAACCTCGGTTTTCATATCTTCAGGAATCACGGCACCGAGGTCCAACAGGGCTTTGGCGACATAATCCCCTACCGCCCGGTCCTTCCTCTTTTTACCAATCTCCAATAATCCTTTAACAACCGTTTCTCTCATGTGCCCGGGAATAGTTTCCCCTAACTTACCTATCGAGCGGGCTGTAGAACCCGCTACATTTGAGTTTATATCCGCACGCAACTCCAATAACCTCTCAACAACCGTTTCTCTCATGTGCCCGGGAATGATCCCCCTGAGTTCTCCTAAAGTCAATGCCGCGGAAGATCTGACTCTCCACTGCTCATCCCGGGTCAATTTCAACACACTGTCCACAACCTTTTCTCTTAAATTCTCCGGAGTTTTATTTTCAATTCTCCCCAAAGCCAATACCGATGAACTTCTAACTTCCCAGTCATCATCGTTCACTAATTCCAGCATTCTTACAACAACCCATTCCATCATGGTTTCGGGGGTGATATCCTCCAGCGCCCCCAAGGCATCCACTGATGAGTATTTCACATACCATTCTATACTATCGCTTAATTTTAATATCTCCCATATGACATTCCCTCTCATATCCTCCGGGATATCCTTTTTCAGATCCACCAAAACGCCTGCTGCAGAGGACGATACCATATGATCCTCGCTTTCAACCAGATCCAGGATTTCAGTTATAACGTTTCTTCTCATATCAGCGGGAATGGACTCTTCCAGCTGCCCAAGTGACTCTGCTGCAGAGCGTACCAGACACACTTCTTTTTCCCTGCTCAACTCCACCAATCTCTCTATAACCTGTCTTTTCATCTCCCGGGGGATTATATTCTTTAAACGCCCGAGAGCCGTTACTGAATGGCACCTGACTTCACTGGAATCATCCCGGCTTAAAGCCAAAACCCTTTCTATCAAGTTCTCTTTCATGGGTTTTGGCACAAGGTATGCCAAAGAACCCAGGGACAATACTGCGGCACCCCTTACCGCGTATGCATCATCATCACTTGATTCGAACAATTGCTTTATCACCTCCCCCCCCATTGTTTTTGGAACTATGCCCCGCATTCGTCCGATGACCGATGTTGCATAGTAACGGATATTTGAGTCGCTGTTTTTACTCAATTCAATCAATCTTTTTATCACCTCCCCCCTCATATCCACGGGAATCATGCTTTTTGAATCTCCAAGGGCCAGTACAGCGCTGCAGATTATATCCCTGCCCTCTTTCCCGGTCTCTTTCAACAACTTTCTTATTTTTTCTTTGTTTTCTTCCATCTTCAATTCCTTATTTTTTAAATTTTAGAAAAATAAAAATTAAGAACTTACTTAACGCCTAAACCAACAATCTCCTCAATGTTGCTGTAACCTTCCTTTAACATAAATTCTTCCATCTCATCGCAGACGCTCTGAAAAATTTCAATTTCCCGATGCATGATTCCCGTTCCGATCCCTACCGCGGATGCTCCTGCCATGATCATCTCTGCCGCATCTCTGCCGCAGATTATGCCCCCAATCCCGATAATCGGCACATCCATTCCGGCATTCTTTAAAGTGCTGAAGACTTCATAAACACACCTCAAAGCGATTGGTTTTATTCCGGGGCCGGAATAGCCGCCGACTTTGTTGTAAAGTACCGGCTCTGCGGTTTCTATGTTGATTGCCATCCCTCTTACGGTGTTGATCGCGGAGAGGATGTCTGCCCCGGCATCTGCCGCGGAAAGAGCAATCTCTGAAATGGACGTTACATTGGGGCTTAATTTCACTATCAGCGGCTTCTTGATAACGGGTTTTATGTCTTCGACCAGTGATTTAACGAGTTCCGCATCCTGCGATATTTCACCGACGCCGTGGTGGGGGCAGGAGATGTCCAACTCAATCGCATCCACGCCCCTCAATGCATCCAATCTTGAGGCGAGGAGAGGGAATTCATCAGGGGTTCCGAAACAGCTCGCTATCAAAGGAATCTCTTTATCTTTCTCAAATTTTTCCATTTCTTTCTTAAACTCATCAATCCCGGGGTTCGGAAGTCCCATGGCATTCAAAAGTCCGCATTCCAATTCAACCACGGTCGGGTTTTCGTATCCTTCCTGCGGCTTTAGAGAAATTGACTTTGTCGTGACCGCCCCTGCCCCGGCATCGGAAACCCTTTTGAGCAGCCCTGCATTTGTGCCCAGGATCCCAGATGCTAATATGGTCGGATTCCTTAATCTTAATTCCCCGATTTTTGTTTTTAGCATGTTAATCATTGGTTTTATCGTGTCTATATGATATATATATAACTTTATTTTCAAATCTATAAAAGATTTGGGGTTGTCCATTTATCGGCTAAAATTTCTCCCCCCCTATAAATTATGAGTTGAATATTAATAAATTTGTTTTGATGAACATGACCTTATAGATAGATGGAGCAAAAACCCATGGTTAAATTAGCAGAAAAAATTAAAGCCGAGAGAGAAAATGTTGACAATGCATGGCAAATCTGAAAGATGTAATGAAAAGGGATAAGAAACCAGTTATTGAACTTGCTGCAATAGCTACTTTTCCACATAACTTTTATAATGGCGTAGAAAATATCCTCAAACAATCTTTGAAAGCGAGAGCCGTTGACATTCCAAAAACCGCCAATGGCATGCCTGGCATCAAGAATTCCCTGCGGAAAACGACTGACAAAGGAACGGCTGGATAGAATAGAAAGGGCAGAAGACTCCATACAGAAAATTTTGGATTCAAATGTTGTGGTAAGGGTCAGGGATCACGATAGGATCGCTAGGATAGAATGTTCAGATATTTCATTGATTTTTAGAAATAGAGATAAAATTATAGAAAAATTAAAGGATCTGGGTTTTGATTATGTTACAGTGGATCTGGAGGGGTACAGGGGAGTGGTCTGAAACTACTCCAACGGCATACTGCAGTACGGGCAAACACACTTGCATTCATCCATAACAGGGCATATTGTTCTGGAGAGCACTGCCATGGGGTGCCCCTTGCTTCTGACCTCAAATTTTTTGTTCCACCCGAATGGAACGCGCATAACTTCAAAACCCTCATCGCGAAGCATTTTTTCAATCGCTTTGAATATATCCGACGCTATTTCCGGCTTTGACAAACTCCGGGATAAATGCGCAAATGGGAATAACATGATGCGATTCGCTTTGACACTTCTCATCGTTTTCACAATATCCTCCTTTGCCATAGTTATTGAGTCATTCACTTTTAGTTCATCGACCCATTCCACACACAAAAATACAGCCAGACAATCTGTCATTTTTCCTTCCTCCATACCCTGTGTGATTTTTTCTGCCACCTGCGTCTTTTTGGTTACTTTATACCATATCCTGTCGGAATGAATAAACAGCAATTTCATTTTTTGATATGAATCTCACCGCCCTTTTTAAGGGCCCCTCCCTTCAAAACCTTTGTGAATATTCCTTCTTTTGGCATTACGCATTTGCCGACCTGCTTGTATATATCACATTTGTCATGGCAGGTCTTACCGATCTGAGTTACTTCAAGAAGAACATCTCCAGCCTCTATTCTTGAGCCGATAGGAAGCGATGTTAAATCAATACTCTCTGTTGTTATGTTCTCTGCGAAATCCCCGGGATTCACATTTAAGCCCCACGACCTTGCTTTTTCAATACTCTCTACGCCAAGCAGGCTTACCTGCCTGTGCCATGGCCCCGAATGAGCATCGCCTTCAATACCTGAATTTTCTACTACCCCGCAACTTTCAACAGGCGTCTTCCTCACCCCCCTCTTTGTGCTTATATTGAGAGATAGAACTTTCATTTATCTGTTTAATGTACAATCCCGAGTTCAGTAATAATCTTCTCCTTATGCCTGCCAAGAATTCCAAGCGCGGTCTCTGCCGCCCTTTTTCCGGAAAACAGCATTCCGCCAAATGTCGGTCCCATTCTCGGCAGTCCGAAAGCGGTTGCAGCTGCCATTCCCGCCACGATCAATCCCGGATAAATTTCAGATGTATTTTCAACCACCGCGTTTTCAGAACTTTCAACATCCATCGCACCAAAGCCGGGCATTTTCAACAGCCCCCTTTTTTCAAGTGTTTTTGCAACAACCGCGTCATGCCCCGTGGCATCAATAACGATTTTTGATTCCATGGCGACGGGATCGACGCAGGTTATTGCTCTCGGCAGTGCTGAGACTGGAGTGAAGTTAATCACGCAGCCCTCAACTTTATTGTCTCTGAGAATAACATCCTCAAATTTTGTCATGTTTATGGTTTTTACACCCGAATCACATGCTGAGGCAATTAATTTTGAGCATGCATGGGGTCCGTCGGCAACAAAAAGTCATTCTTCAACCTCTTTGTAAGGCACGCTGAGTTCATCAAGAATTTTATGTGCAGGGGCCCTGATCGTTAATTTATTCATCAAATAGCCTCCAATCCAGAAACCCCCGCCGAGGTAATTGTTACTCTCAATGATCACCACCTTTATACCTTTCTCAGCAAGTTCTTTTCCGGCCATTAACCCGCTTGGTCCGGCTCCCACGATAATCACATCGCTTTCTGCATACTCCATAAACTCGTTTGAAAACTCTCCAACTATCGCCCTTGTGATCTGGCTTTCTCTTATTGAACTGAATCGTGTTTCCATTTTGATTAACAATTGTTATTTATATATTAATCTAAATAAAAATAAAAGCATTAACTTTTTGCAATTTCCTGCACCATATCACTTGCGCTTAAAATCCCAACAGGAATATTAACGCCGTGCACGATTCCGCGCGTCACAATCGGCTTTCTCTTAAAACCCGGCGGTTGTGAAGCTTCACACGGTCTTTCAAACAAAACAAGAAGACGGTGAATATGTTTATCGTTCATTATCCTCGCGGCGTCTTCAAGCGGTCTGAAGTGGTCAATACTTTCAATCCCCTGCGTCATAACGTCTCCTGCAATCAATTCATCCAATGTTCTGCCCTCAAATTCCCCGGTAAATGCTTTTAAAATATCAATATCCGAAACGATCCCGATCATTTCCCCGTCATCTGTTATTACAACGACCCCCTTAATATCTTTCTCTGAAAGGATTTTCGAAACCTCCTTAATTCCCGCAGTTATGGGGACCATTATAACACCCGAGGTCATAACCTCGTAAATTTTCTTTTTCCTTACTTCGACCCCTGACTTTTCACTCGCGGCGTCTAACCTCTCATATTTTTCAAATCTCGAATAAAATGCTTCCGGTTCTTCTCTTGAGGTTTTTGCTATTTCTTTTGCTATATCCGATGTACTTAATATTCCCGCAGGATTCCCGCCTGAAAGCACTAAAAGCCGGTGAATTCCATTTTCATTTAATAACCCAATTGCGTGTTTTAAACTGTCCCCGGCAGTTACGGTAATCACATTTGTTGTCATCATATCCCCTGCTTTTACAGGGCAATCACCCGGTTCTTTGCATTTTTCTTTGCATTTTTCAAAAGTTCTCATAATGTCCGTGTCCGAAACCACGCCCGTGATCTTCCCGTTTGCATCTTTCACAATAACGCAGGAAATATGATGCTCTGCCATGATCTTGCACATATTTTTTGCATATGTATCCCCGGTCACTGTAACTACGCCGTGATGCATTACTTCCTCTACTTTTTTATTTTCTATTGATTCCATTTTTTTCCAAAATCTTTTAATTATTTTTTAAATTAATTGCATTCATGGACTCCCGATAACCAGCCAGTTGTAAATCGTTAATATAAACACGATTCCGAAGAATATCACTGTTAACATGAACGGAGCCGCGCTTAGCATTCCCTGCTTTGGATCCTCCCCGAAGTTTATTTTCGAGATTTTCCATATTATATACAATGACCCTAGTACCCCGAAAACCGACACGAACAGTATCAAAAACCATCCTTCGGCGCTCCTGGATAAAATAAGCGCTCCCGGATTTTCCAGCGCTCCTGTTTTTATCGCTTCAGCGGTTGATGTCCCGAAAGGATCGTTGATCACATGCGGCAGGTATCCTATCTGCCCGATGAACTTGTTGAAGTGCTTCGCGAGGTGCAGGCTCAGTATAAGCGGGATAAACCCGAGAACGTAAATTTTAATGTAATTCCATATACTTTCCCCCCGCGCCAGAACCGCCGATGCGGTTCCCGTAAGCCCAAAAATAACCGCCGGCAGGACTATGAAAAGGAACAAGCTTTCCCATATAAGGTAGCCTCCGGTTGCCGTATCAAATATCGTCTCAAACCCCGTTAAATCCGCTATAACGCCCGGGACAAACAATATCGCTTTATCTACGACTTCCCATTCCTCCCCGACTTCACCTATCACTATCCCAAGCAGGAGCATTGCAGCTATCGCTCCCGCAGTGCTTCTTTTAGGCGAATCCCAGAGTCCCCTGAAGAAAGGTCTCAGTCTAAAAGCGATGTTGTCGTGCGGGCAATATTTTACGCACTGCATGCACAAAAGGCACCCCTCCTGCTGCTGAGCATCCATTGCCCCCATATACAGCTTGTTCTGGCAGTGCTTGACGCACTCCTTGTCCCTGCATTCCCTGCATTTATTTAGGTCGGCAGACCTGAGTTCCGTCGGCGAGCATCTTGTGTAGTTGCCCAGGAAACCTATCAAAGGGCAGAAGTTTTTACAGTAAGCATGTCTTTCAAACAACAGCGCAATAACTATCGGGTAAGCCAGAATCAGCACCAGGTAAATTGCCGACATGTACGCAAAATGGCTCACCCCGTAACCTACAACCGTTGTGTGCAAAACAAAAACACCCAGGACCATGGTTAACACTATCGTTACCCCGTGCTTTGTAATCCACCTCGGTACCTTTATCTGCAATCCGAAACGGTCAATTTTGTCGGCAATCAATTTCTGGTGGCACATCGTGCACCACATCCTTCCGGCTAACAATACCATAAAGATTATCATGGGCCACCAGACCACCCAGATTAAAAATGATGTCGCGTTTGTGTACCGCAGGTCTTCACTTAGCATTCCCCACCCTATGTAGATGAGTACAAATACCGATATAAGGTTTCCAACCTGCATTAACCTCAGTGGTATTGGCAAGTGTTTTTTGTTCGCTCCCAATATTTTTAGTAAGTCCATCTCTTTTATATTTTTCTTGTTTTTATTCGGGATTATAAATATATCACATTGTACTATTAAATATTTTGCATAATTTATCATGAATAATCATGATAATTATTAACTATTGTTAATTTGAATATAAAAAGGTTTTTTGCAATTTACAAACAAAATCAATAAAACAACCCGGATCAAGGGTGTGCTTCCTCGGCGGGTATACAGCTCCCGCCGGGCCCGGGGAATCCTTCAATCAAGCCGAGAGATGTTAAAATTGTCAGATACATTCGATTTTTATAGATAAAATAATAATAACCAAAAAAAGAGGGTAATTTTCACAGATGGAAAAAGAAATTTACGAACATGAAGCGCGGGAAATATTTTCATCAGAATCTCTTGATAATCTCCTGCAGGTTTCATTATCCATGTCTCAAAAAAAATTTGGTAAAGAAATTGATTTCTATGCCCCGAGTTTTATAAAATACGATACAGTGGGGCTTAAGAACGATCCGCTGGATTTTCCCGCTGTCTCCGTTACAGGGAGAAAATGTGCATTAAACTGCGATCACTGCAAAAAGCATCTGCTGGAAACAATGATCCCTGCGCAAACTCCGGAAAAACTTCTTGAAGTATGCATGGACTTGAACGGAAGATGCTCAAGAGGCTGTTTGATCAGCGGCGGGGCGGACCCCGAAGGTATGGTGCCTCTAAAAAAATTTACGGGTGCGATAAAACAGATAAAGGAGGAGACTGATTTAACACTCGCGGTCCATACCGGATTAATTGACAGCGAGACCGCGAAGGGTCTTGCAGATGCCAGAATCGATATAGCCTTGATCGATGTGATAGGGGGTGCGGAAACCATTAAGAATGTGTATCACCTGGACGCTAAACCAGCGGATTTTGAGGATTCCATGATGTACCTAAAAAAATTCGGGGTCAGGATTGCACCGCATATCGTCATCGGGCTTAACTACGGAAAGATTTCCGGGGAATTCCATGCTTTAGGCATGCTTCAAAAGGTTAAGCCCGAGGCGATTGTCTTCGTTGGTTTGATGCCTTTCAAGAACACGCCGATGTTTTCGATTGCTCCCCCGAAGGCAGAAGATATCGCAAAGTTCATTTCAACCGCGAGATTGATGTTCCCGAAAACGCCGTTAATACTTGGATGCGCAAGGAACAGGAAGGATAAAGCGGAACTTGACAGGTTGGCAGTAAAAGCGGGAATCAACGCGATAGCCCATCCCTCAAAGACCGCGATTGAAGAAGCAGAGAAAATGGGGCTTAAAATTAACTTCGAGCCTGCATGCTGCGCTGAATATGCCCTGCTGAGGGGCAACATATAAACCATGGATTATGGAGCGACGCCTGTAAGATGACAAAAATCCCTATATTTAAGTTTTTAGTTTACTATTTTAATTCTTAATAGTAATAGATAAGGATGGTAACGCTAAATGAAGAACTTGATAAGTACACAAAGCTTGAAGAAATTCAAGCACTCATTAATGGTGAAGTTATGGAGTCTTTAATACTTGGGTATAAAGGTTCGGATGCACTCGATAAAACACCAAAGAAAAGATATGGAATTTCAAAAGATATTTCTGCATTTGCAAATTCTGCTGGAGGCACAATTATTTACGGGATTGGAGAGGATAATCATAGGCCTAGAGGGGATATAGAATGGATGGATGACATAGGTCGGGAAAGAGAAACGCTTGAAAATGTGATTTTGTCAAGAATAAGCCGCAGGATAGAGAATTTTAGGGTTCATGCAATCAAAAATCCAGATGATGATTCAGAGGGAATTTTAGTTGTCAATGTTTTGCAGAGTCATACTGTCCACATGGCAAGTGATAATAGGTACTATAAACGAAGAAATTTTAGGGTTGTTCCGATGGAAGATTATGAAGTTAGGGATATAATGTTCAGGCGTAAAAAACCGGACATAGATGTTGTTCTCAAACCCCAGGATAAAGAAGTGGTGTGGGAAGAAAATTTTTCAGCGCCGATTGATATTGAAGTGGTTATTCATAATTATGGGGGCTTTGTAGCAAGACACATATCAGGGGGCTTTAAATTTCCCGGGAGCATATCTAATCCACAGGATTTAATTGCTTATTGTTATTATAATAATCGAGGGATTCCTATGCACTATGCTACTCAATATACCAAAACAAATGCGACAGAATTTGATTGTGATAATAGACTTCTACAAATCCCAGGCACTCTTGGTGCTATGGCAATGGCAACGTTACCACCTTTAATATCGCAACCAAACACATGCACCTCAATTGGAAAAATAACTCCTAGGTTGCAAAAAGATTATAGATCAGGAACTATAGAATATTGGATCCTTGCAGAACATATGAAATTGAAAGAAGGCAAATTTGAATTATCTTTAAAAGATAATAGAATCCAGATCAGAAAGGTCTAAAAGCTTTAAAAAATACCTCCAAAAAACATAAAAACCAACGGAAATAGAAAAAAAGCGGGGGGAAATCTGGGAAGAGAAGCAGGTATATAAATTTGACAAAAATCCCGGTATTTAAGTGTTTAGTTTGCTATTTTAATTTTTAAATTCAAATAATTATTAAAAAATAAAAAATGCCCGAGTTGTTAAGTAGAGTGGAATACGCAAGTATCGGTTTTCCAACAAAAATTAAGGTAATAGGTACTAGAATAACGAAAAAGAAGCACTTTGCTCCTGAGCAGATGCTTGGTGCTTTAGAGAATTGGTTCAGGGGAAAAAGTTCTGTGGAGTGGATAAGGGATGTTAGGGAGAGTGAAGAATTATAAACAATAGTAACTATTAAGTTTTTTGTGGTTTTGACATAAAAATGTACTATAACAAGTACCTTTCAAATATATAAACGACAGCAATAATAGAACCTTTTTATATAACAAATCTAATTCTATAAAAAAATGATGCAAATACAACGTCCTGAAAATTTGAATCTCGC
>MCBC01000160.1 GCA_001723855.1 Candidatus Altarchaeales archaeon WOR_SM1_86-2
ATGCAGAAAAAAGCAGTAAGCGAAGTCAAAGGAGAAATGGGAGAAGAAATTACTCTCGCCTCTGTTCTGAAGGAAAAATATGATTGCGTTGTTGGGAATCCGCCTTATGTAAATCTCCCAAAAAAAGATAAAGTTTATAAGAATATATTATCTCATTATGAGGATGTTACTTCTGGAATTGTAAACTCATCAACATTGTTCATTAAAAGAGGATTGGATTTATTAACAGAATATGGAATGGTTGGATTTATTGTTCCAAAATCTGTTTTGAGGGTTGATTCTTATGAACCTATCAGAAGATACATCCTTGATAATTGCGAAATTAAAAGCATTGCTGATGTTGGAATTCCTTTTGAAGAGGTTGGTTATGAAGAAGTGATAATTATACTGAAAAAGCAAAAAGACAAAGCAAAGAGGGATGAAAATAGAATAAGGATAATTACCGGTATAGAAGACCTGTCAAACAAAAAATATAAATCACACAAGATAAAACAAAATGTTTTTAATTACATCGGCGTGTTCTCTATTTATCTAACTTACGATGTCCTGAATATTGTTTATAAAATCAATAGAAATTGCAAAAAACTCGGCGATATTTCAGATATATTCCGGGGGTTAGGTATCTCAAAGAACAAACCATTCGTTTTAGATGAAAAAGAAGATAGGTCTGATGAGAAAATATTAAGGGGCAAGGGAATAGGCAGGTATGAAACAAAGTTTTATCTATATCTGGATACAAATCACGAAGAAGTCAAAAAATATAAAAAAGCAATGAGCAGGTTAAGGCATAAAAAGATAGTCGCTCAAAATATTGTTACATCAAAAGTAAGAGTAGTATCAACTTATGATGAAGAAGGGTGTTTAAATATAGACACAATAACTAATATTATGGTAACTGATAAAGATTTTATAGATAAATATGTTCTTGCGGTAATTAATTCTAAACTTATGACATTTTATATTCGGGATGTTGTTTTCAATAAAGCACTTTTAACTATGCATCTAGATGCTCCATATTCAGGTAAACTCCCAATCAAAAAATGCTCCAAATCAAAACAAAAAGAGTTTGCTGAACTTGCTGATAAAATGCTTTCTCTGAACAAAAAATTAAAGAAATTGAACGAGAAAGTAGAGAAAACAAACAAACTTGAAAGCGAGTATTATAATTTGGCGAAAGAACAGGAGAATACAAAAAATGAAATTGAAAAGATAAATGATTTGATTGATGAGAAGGTTTATAAGTTGTATGGATTGAATGAAAAGGAAGTAAAAATAATTGGGAATAATTAAAACTAAAACACAAAAAAATGAAAGCCAATGAAAAAATATTCCTGCATTTTTTGGAAGGAACGGATAAACAGTTTGTAATACCCGTATATCAAAGAAATTACGATTGGAAGAAAGAGCATTGTGAACAGCTATTTAATGACCTTGTGGATGTTTGTAAGAATAATTTCCGCAGTCATTTTTTGGGTTCTATTGTTTCAATTTACAATTTTGAGGGTGAAGGCAAGGAATACTTGATAATTGACGGTCAGCAGAGAATAACCACCTTATCTCTGCTGCTTCTGGCAATCTATAACCTTTTGAACAAAAATGAAATACAAACACAGGGATTAAATAAAGAAAAAATTAAAAATGTATATCTGATAAATGAATGGGCAGAAGATGCTAAAAAAATAAGGCTAAAGCCGGTTGAATTAGATAATGAGGCATTTTCAAAACTATTTGGTGACAGAGAGGATTATATTCTCGCATCTAACATAACCAAAAATTATCTTTATTTTGAAGACCGAATCAAAAAATTAGACATTTACATTGATGATTTGTTCGGTGCAATAGAGAGATTAATCATAGTTGATATTGAACTAAAAGAGGGTGAAGACGACCCGCAATTGATATTTGAGAGTTTAAATTCCACAGGGTTAAGTTTAACGCAGGCAGACCTTGTCAGGAACTTTATACTTATGAAAGAAACATCCAAAAAACAGAGGGAATTTTATTATAATTACTGGCATAAAATAGAAGAAAATACCAACAAAAATAAAGTAAGTGATTTCATTCGGGATTATTTAACCTTTAAGGACAGGATTATCCCCCGGAAAGATATGGTGTACTTAAGTTTTAAACGGTATGTTCATAAAAATTATTCACATAATGAGACCGAAGAACTCTTAAAAGACTTATTAAAGTTTTCAAGGTATTACAAAAGAATCGCTTTTTCTAAAGACAATAATCCTGAGATAAACAAATTATTAGAAAGGATTAATAAACTTGAAGTTACTGTTTCTTACCCTTTTTTATTAGAAATTTTTGATGACTATGAAAATAAAATCATAGACGAGAAGGACGTAATAGAGATTCTACAAACAATAGAATCTTTTTCGTTTAGGAGGATTATCTGTGATGTGCCGACTCACGGGCTTAATAAACTGTTTATGGTGCTTGGAAGGGATATTAAAAAACACACAGGTTTTGAATCGGATTATGCTGGGGTTTTGAAATACATTTTAACACATAAAAAGGCAAATCAAAGATTTCCAACAGATGAAGAATTTGAAGAAAAACTTATTTCAAGAGATATTTATAATTTTCAAAGTAAAAATAAACTGCATCTTTTAGAACGCATTGAAAATTATAACAACACAGAAAGAGTGGATGTTGAGGGTTTATTGGAAAATAATGAATTGAGTATTGAACACATAATGCCACAAAAACTTACTTCAAAATGGAGAAAGGATTTAGGAGAAAACTGGGAGAACATACATGAGAAGTATTTGAATACTTTAGGTAACATAACCCTAACAGGATATAATCGCGATATGAGTAATAAACCATTTTTAGAAAAAAGAGATGATGAAAACGGATTTAAAAAAAGTAGATTACTCTTAAATAACTATTTACAGAATTTGGACTGTTGGAATGAAGAAACAATAAACAAAAGAGCTAATATTTTAAAAGATATCGCTTTTAATATTTGGGAGTACCCCAAAACAAATTATTTGCCCGCTGAAGATACTCCTAATTTATTTAGTTTATCTGATGACTATAATTTCACCGGTGAGAAAATAAAATCTTTTATATTCAGGGATCAGGAATATGCAGTTAAAAGTTGGAAGGATTTTTATCAAAAAATATCCTCAATTTTATATGACTACGATCCATCCATATTTAATTCTTTTATTACAGATGATGATTTCAAAATGAGAAAAAGAGTAATGATATCAGAAACTAAAGAAAATCTGGTTAACCCTTTAAAAGTTTCAGATAATCTGTTTATAGAAACTAACCTAAGTGCTGAGTCTGTTTTAAGTATAATCCGTATGGTCTTAAATAAATATGAAATTGATGAAGATGAAATTAGTTTATATCTAAAAGAGAAAAAAGAATATATCCGAGTTGATAAAGACCAATTCTTAAGTGCTTTGGATGAAAACGGATTGAAAGTCTTTAATAAAATCTTTGAATTTGCAGAACAAAACAATTTACTGATTAAGTGGGGGGCAAAGGGATTTTCATTAAATATTGAAGCTGATGATGAATATATGAGTTTAATTTTTGGCTTTCCCCCGGATTGTGTTTTCAAACAGAGTATTTACACTGGATTTGAAAGTTGGGGGCACCACCAAAAAATCGCTAAAAAGGTCAATAATCCTGATGAAATTATTGAATTTTACAAAAACCGCCTAAAAGGGCTTGATTTCTTCATCGAAACAGGGAAAAATTTGAAATGGCTAATTGATAAACCTTACTCAGAAGACGAGATTAAATCGGTTATAGATATAATAAAAGATATAATTTTAAAAATAAAAGAAAGCAATACAAATTAAAAACAAAGTAAAAATATTCACTCCAAAATTCACCATAACCAACAAAACAAACAACAACCTCGCGGAAATAGAGAGAGTAAGGGGCTTTCTTGATGCTGCCGGGCTTAATTGAGTCGCACGCAGGTTGCACACAAGAATAAGGGGCTTTCTTGATGCTGCCGGGCTTAATTGAGTCGCACGCAGGTTGCACACAAGAATTTAATTAAAATTAAAAAAATCATAAACAATGAACCTTAAAGAGTTAATCAAAAAAGGCGAATCAGAGAAAGTTGAATTTAAAAAGTCACTGCGATTGAAAGATGAGATTGGGGAGGTTGTTTCAGCGTTTTCAAACTCTGAGGGGGGCACCATTTTTGTTGGGGTTGATGATAAAAACAATGAACCGATTGGTGTTGAAATCGGCAAAAAGACAATTGAGGCACTGGCAAACCACATAAAACAGAACACTGACCCGCCTGTATTTCCTTCCATACGGGTTGAAAGTTTAGCTGATAAAGAAATAATCGTTGTTGATGTGAAAGAAGCGGATGAGAAGCCTGTGCTTTTTAAAGGTCGCCCATATAGGAGAGTTGGAAAATCAACTCATAAGGCATCTGCCGCCGAGATAAGAAAACTTGTGGTTGAAAGTAAAAAAATTTACTGGGATGAGCAGGTTTGTGAAGGGGCGACATTGGATGACATTGATTGGGAATTTATAGAAAATTTATTTATACCGTTATATGAAACAACGTCTGAGAAAAAGATTATCGGGGAACCAAAAAATATAATCGAGTCCTTAAGATGTATAAAAGATAATAAACCCACAAACGCAGGAATTCTCTTGTTTGGAAAAGAGCCGCAGAGATTTTTTATGAATTCTTATATCGCATTACCAAGGTACCGGGGAGAGGAAGTTGGAATCGAGCGGCTGGATTACAAGGAATTCTCAGGTAATTTATTCCGGCAGATAGACAACTGCGATAAATACATAAAAGAGCATATAGCGATAATGTCAAGATTACTGCCGTACAGGGTAAGAAGGCAGGACATTCCTGAATATGGGTTGTTCTCAATAAGATTATATTGAGGATGTGGGTGAGGGCTGGGATAAGATAATTGACGAGCATAAGAAACACGCATTAAAGCCGGAATTACCGTTAATAAAAGCAGATAGTGATAGTGTGTTAATTAATTTATTTTCCACGAAGGATAAATTTGGGGAAGAGAAACTTAAAGTTGAATTGAATGAGAGACAAATAAAAGCGATGAAATTCATAGAAGAAAAAGGAAAAATAACCAACAAAGAATACCTGTCGTTGAATCCTGAAATTTCCGATAGAACTGCACGAAACGATTTTAAAAATCTCGTTGAAAAGGGATTGCTGAAAAGCGTTGGTGAAAGAAAAAACAGATATTATGTCACCCAATAATCTCGTTTAAATTTCCGATAAATTTCCGATAAATTTCCGATAAATTTCCGAAATAAAAACATGATAATCAAAAAATATAATTGAACAGGAAGGTGTTGGG
>MCBC01000161.1 GCA_001723855.1 Candidatus Altarchaeales archaeon WOR_SM1_86-2
CTGTGCATGCAATGGATATATATAATAAAAGAATAATATCTTTTTATCATGTTGGAGGATATATTAATCCCCTTAATTGTGGTGGGTCTGGCAGAATTGGGTGACAAAACCCAGATATTGATTTTACTTTTATCTTCAAAAACAAAAAAACACATGCACTTACTGCTTGGCGTGACACTGGCTTTTTTAGTTGTTGACGGGATTGCGATCTTAGCAGGGGAATTGATTACAAATATCGTGCCCACAAGCTTGATAAAAATAGCATCCGGCATTATTTTCGTAATTTTTGGAGTTTTAATTTTGATAAGCAAACAGGAAGAAATCAAAAGTAAATATTATTCTAAAAGCCCGCTCTACTCGGGTTTTGTTCTAATTTTCCTATCGGAATGGGGGGATAAAACACAAATTGCTTCCGGTTTATTTGCAACTAAATATGACGGCTTGATGGTTCTGATAGGCGTTATGACGGCACTAACTTTATTATCCGTACTTGCGATTTATTTAGGCAAATTTATTTCTGGTAAAATAGATGAGGATAGATTAATAAAAATTGCCGGGATTCTGTTTATACTGATAGGCATAACATTCTTTTTGTTTTAGGGTGTGCCTCAAGCACTGCTCTTCGCCAACCTCGTTGAATCGGCACTATTGTGCTACAATAACAAATAGATACGCGACTCCGCTGTCGCTGCATCCAAACCGCCCGCATAACAAGAAAATCCATACAAAAAATATTTTTCTTTTTCATTTCCTCTTTTTTAAACCAGAAAGATAAAATGGTCAACTACACCCCAATAAATGCAAAGACCATCCTCACGAAGCACAGGTTTATGGATGACTGGTTTTTATCAAAGTACGGGATGAATCTGTACAGGGGCTGCGAGCATGCCTGCGGGTACTGTGACGGGAGGGCGGAAAAGTACAGGGTCGAGGGTGAGTTCGGCGAGGACGTTTATGTTAAGGTAAATGCGATCGAACTTTTGAAGAGGGAGATTCCGAAAATTAAGGAAAAAACCTTCATTTTTGTCGGCGGGGGGGTGGGGGATTCATACCAGCCTGCTGAAAAAAAATTCAGATTAACCCGAAGGACCTTGGAGTTATTGAAGGGGTTTAAATTCCCGATTCATATTTTAACAAAATCGTCAATGGTGGAGAGGGATTTTGACATAATCCGGGAGATTAATGAACAAAACGGGGCAATTGTTTCCTTTTCCATTTCATCGCTTGCCGATGATGTGTGGAAAACCTTTGAGCCGGGAGCATCCCCCCCTGCGGAAAGATTTAAAAGCATTGAAAAATTTTCTGATGCCGGGATACCAACAGGTGTTATGTTCATCCCTCAGATCCCGTTTCTTTCGGACGACAAAGATTCAATAAGGGATGTGGTTAAAGCATCCAGGGAGGCTGGAGCGGATTTTATCCTGTATGGGGGAATGACCCTGAAGGAAGGCCGCCAGAAGGAACATTTCATGAGAATATTGAAAGAAAAATTTCCGTATTTGGAGGATAAATACAGGGGGTTGTATAAGAACAGCGGCGTGTGGGGCAGCGCCGCCCAGGGATATTACAGCAGAATCAACCGGATAACATACGACATCTGCAGGGAATATAAGATCCCGACCCGCATCCCATACAAATTGTTTAAGGACAGAATTGAATTGAAATACGAGGTCGCGATGATCCTCGCTCACATCGGGTACTTTCTGGAAATGCAGGGAAAGAGCGGGGGGGCGTATAAAAAAGCGTCAATCAGCATTCAAAAATCCCCGTTTGACGTGCGTCAAAAAACCCTTGCAGGAGAGGGCGGCTTGAGGAAACCGCCCGGAGTCGGTAAGGTCATCGGCGGGATAGTTGATGAGATAGTCAAAGAGAGAAGGTGCAGGCTCTACGGGGAATTATCAGGGTGTTGATTTTTTAATATTTATTTGTATTTTTTAAAGAATAAATAAAAGAAGAAAATGGAAACCATAACCGTAAAAACGACACCTGTGTTGATGGATGAATTGGAGAATGTTGTGAAGAAAGAGCATTATAAAAGTAAATCCGATGCTATAAACGATGCGATTCGTTTTTTAGTCAAAAAACACAAAATGAGAGAAATAGACCGGAGAATTAAAAGGATTAGAGAAGGAACTGAGGATCTGCCAAGTTTGACAGAGGCGGTTATAAAATCGCATGAAGAGGATGATGAAAGATGATATATCTGGATGCGAGTGTTGCTGTGAAATGGTTTAAAAAAGGAGAAGAGTTTGAAAATGAAGCATTGGTACTTTACAAAAAGATCAGGGAGTTAGAAATTAATGCCTGTGCAAGCGAATGGATAATTCTGGAAGTGATCCGAGGATTAACAAAATCCGGTTATAGCAAGGAGAAGATCAATGAAACTTATGATGTTATTGAAGAACTTTTTTCCTTGGGTTTAATTAAGAAGATTTATGTTTCGCCAGCGATTGCTTTAGCCAAAAATATTGAACTTGAGTTAAACTTGTATGCCGCAGACAGCATACATCTTGCTACAGCCATAATCACAAACTCCCAAATACTTTTCTCGGAAGATAAACATCTGCATAAAAAGAAGGTTAAAGAATACGCAGAAAAATTTGGGTTAGAGATAAGGGGATTGAAGGAAATTGAAAATGGAAAAATTTGAATTTTGGAAAAACTCATAAAACCATAAAATGGATATACAAAGTATAATCTCAAATATCCCTTGGTGGGTTTGGATAGGGTATGTGTTAGTATTCGTAATAGGGTATATGCTCAATTCTGTAATCCACCCGCTTTTTATTGAAGATTGGGTGAGCAACAGAAAGAAAAAGAAAAAAGATGAGGGGGAATATAAGTCACAAATAAAAGAAAGAGTTAAGGGGTTAATAGATACGCTTGAAAAGTGTCATCATTATCCTGTAGGGCGTGATAGTTTGTTGAAGCTACAACGACCAGATGCTGATCTAAGATTGTCCCAAAAACTTGATAAGAAGATAAACGACCTCAATGGAATAATGGCTACATATAGCGCCCTGTTCATGTATGCCATGATACTTATCGAAAGAGAATTGCGAAACTTTGTGGTTTCGAGCGAAAATCGCAGGTTGTATGATGAATTTTTGAAAAAGCAAGATGATGTGAAATTACCAAAGGGGATGATAAATCTAACTTTAGAATTCCCCAATCAACTAACACAAGAATTGATTTCACTTATCTTTTCAGAAGAAAAAATTGATGAACCTTCATTGAGAATGATAAATATTGGGCATAAAAAGTACTTGGATGTGCTATTAAACAATGATGATGCACAGAGTAGATTGATTACTAAACTAAGAGAATTAAAGAAGGGAAGAGAATATATCGGAGTATCCTTTGGGGTTCATGCTAAAATGGGATTACTCCCATTTAAAGAACTTGAAGACAAAAGAGTTGAGTTAATAAAGCGTCTTGCAGAATTAGAAAAATTATTATAATTAGAGTAAAATTTATAAAATGGACACAAGAGCAATTGACATAAACTGCAAATATCTGGGGATCTCAACCCTGCAGTTAATGGAAAATGCTGGGAAAGAGATAGCAAGAGAAGCAAAAAATTATGGCAGGATAGCTATTTTCTGCGGCACGGGAAACAACGGCGGCGATGGTTTTGTTGCCGCAAGACATCTAGCCGGACTTGGAAAGGAAGTTGCGGTTTACACGTTCAAAGGTGAAAAGAGCGATGCGGCAGAATATAATTTTGAGATTCTACAGAACATGGATGTGCCAATCCATTACATTGATTTTCTTAATCTTGATTTTAAAGAAAAAAATAAGGAATTAGAGGGATTTGACTGCATAATCGATGCCCTGGTAGGGGTTGGAATCTCCGGCGAACTCCGGGAGCCGATGAAAAGTATTGTAGAGTTAATAAATTCTTTAGATGCGTATAAGATCGCTGTTGATGTTCCGACGGGCATTTGAATGCTGACATTATCATCTCATTTCACAACCCAAAGGAATTCAACAGGGGTAAGAATGAGAAGGTTGCGGACATTGGCATTCCAGGGGAAGCCGAAACTTACTGCGGGCCGGGAGATGTTTTCCTGGCACTGCCCGGGAGAACCGGGGGGGAGCATAAGGGCGATTTCGGAAGACTCCTGGTTATCGGCGGAAGTAAAGATTATATAGGTGCGCCCGTCCTCACAGCATTGGGAGCGACGCGAATCGGAACGGACCTGGTGTTTCTAAACTGCCCGGATATTGCGGCAAACAGGATTTCGGACCCGAATTTTATTATCAACTCCTTTGAAAATGATTATTTGAATTCAGAGAATATTGGTTCTATCCTGAAAAAATATGGGAATGACTTTGATGCCGTTGTTTTAGGCAACGGCATATCCACCCGTAAAGAAACAGGGGATGCAGTGCTGGAGGTCATTAAAAAAGTCAGCAAGCCGGTTATAATAGACGCGGATGCGCTGAAATTCATAAAACCCGGTGATCTGGATGAGAACATTATCGTAACCCCCCACGGTGGGGAATTTAAGTTATTGTTTGATGAAGACCTTTCTGATTTAAACTTAAATGAAAAAATAAGAATTATTGAAAAATCCGCTTCTGAAACCTCTGCCGCGATTGTTTTGAAAGGAGAAGTGGACATAGTTTCAAACGGAAAGCAGACAAAGATAAACCGCACAGGGAATGCCGGTATGACGGTCGGCGGCACGGGAGACGTACTCGCGGGGATTATCGGGGGCTTGATTGCCCAGAACAAAGGCAAAAAGATTTTTGAATCCTGCTGCGCTGGGGTGTTTCTGTGCGGCTTGGCCGGCGACCTCGCAAAAGAGGATTTAACCTGCTTCAGGGCAACGGATGTCGCTGACAGAATCCCGGATGCGTTGAATTTCTGCGGGGAGTTCTTTTAATTGAAAATATATTCCGATACTACAGGAGGTGTTTTGTATTATTTATCATTTGCATTCTAACAACAAATCACGCCTGTACAACTATAGATTCCTTCTTAAATTGTTTCAGGACAGCATCAATTTCTTTTACCTTTTCTTTTCTCCTTTTTCCAAGCAATAATGCATCCTCTACACATTCTTCTGCACTCATTATCGGCTCATTTGGCTCATGTACCTTCTTTCTCATTTTTAAGTTTTTCTTTGACCCAGAGTATTATATTATTAATAAAGGAATCATTATAATAAGAACCATTTGCTCTGCATAATTTAAGCAGATCTTCTACATCTTCTGGTGTGATTATTCTATCAAGAGCACATCTCAATAAAGTTCCTGCAAATCCCGTTACAGGCAATCCCAAATTAATTGCTATTTCTCTTGCAGCTTCTTCATCCAGCAAAAGAAAATCCGCATACTCTAAATTTTCCATGAGCACAATAGCGTGTGCTTCACCTAAATGATATTCTGGATTCTTTTCTTTTGCTTTACCTGAATCTGCGATCCTTTCTGCTATCCCATAAGCCCTGTCGCATTCTTTTTTAGTCAATTCATGAACCCTCACAAATCTCAAATCTATTATTCCTTTAATCTCATCGCCCCACCCGTGATCTTTTAGTTCTTTGAGCACTAACCTTGGTATATGGATCTCCAGAAATATCTCCTGGAGCAAATCAACTCTCTTACATTGAAACGCGGATATTAATGGTCCTGTATTCGCCACACAGATAAATTTCTCTCTTGGTTTATAAAATGTTGTTTTTTCTGGCATTGTTTGGTTTTTTGTAATTATGACATTTTCGTTAATTTATGACTTCGTTATTTTATTTGTTTTCTAATTTCTTCGTACATTCTACGGCTTATACGATAGGTTGCATAAGCTATGATAACCAACACTAACGTAATTATTATCATAACGGTATCTGGATTATTTTTAATATAATTCCAAATTTCAGGAATGTATCTCCATAATTCTAAGTGCCATATCATAAGAATGATAATCATCGGCAATATTGGTAGTATAATGAATATAATGAGTTTTGGATGTAGTCGAATATCTTTAACAAAGTTCATTATAGTTTCGATGAATTTACCTCTCGAAGAATATTCTGAGATTACTTCGTCAGTATATCTTATAATTTCATCAGTTTTACCTTTTTCAACTTTTTTAAAATTTAAAATATTCTCGAAAATATAGGATATTGTTTTGGACATTTTTTGGCACCCCTCATCAATCCCCAAATCTCGAAAATATTCTTTAAATATAAATGTTACGAGGGTGCCAGTATAAAATACAAATAGCACACGATAGATACCCCCCGCTCGTAGTACATATGATGTTCTGTCACTATTTATCCATTTTTCTTTAAGTTCATCGCTTTCAACATCTAGAGTGCCCCCTTTGTAATAACCCAGTACACTTCTCATAGTGTTCACTATTATTTCATATATGATTTTATCATCTAAATCGGGAGGTTTTTCGTAAATTAAAACATTTTGTAGTAAATCAGAAGTTCTTCTAAGCCCTATGAATAGCAAAATAATTCTTTCTAGGAAATACTCAACAATCAATATTATAAACGGCCAAATTAAAAAGGCAATCCCAATGAAAAATAACGAATTTATGAGGTTGCTTACCCATTCAGAAAGAGGAAAATATAGGGACATTATTACAACTAACAAAACAAAAAACATAACCACCCTGTATTTTTCATATAAACGTGGTCTTTGTAGTGAAAAGGACAATAGAATATCAATAATGGAAAGTATAACTGGTGGTATGACCAATAACCACAACAGGATATTAGAAATTAGTGGTGTGATGAAAGGGGGTAAGTAATAAAGCGTTATAATCACTAACAATATTCCCGAAATAAGGAATATTATCCAAAATTTTTCATCATTAGAGAGTTTAATTTCCATTTTTCATATTTATCTATTTTAACTAACATAAACACAGGAGTGTATTTTGTTAATAAATAACATTAACATCTTAGAAATTAAAATTATAAAAACCTGAAACCGTCAAAATCTAAAAAAGGATTACCTTGTCAATTCGATCTCAATATACACGCCGTCCGGAACATTAACCCGCATAACCTGCCTGAGCGACCGCTCATCGGCATCTATGTCTATGAGTCTTTTATGAACATGCATCTCCCATCTGTCCCAGGTGGCGGTTCCGGCGCCGCACGGTGATTTCCTGGTAGTGATTCTGAGTTTTTTGGTTGGCGTCGGGATCGGCCCTGCAATCCCTGCCCCGGTGCGTTCCGCTACCTTAACTATCTGGTCGCAAACCCTCTCCAACCGCTTAACATTCGTTCCCGTCAATATAATCCTTGCTTTTTCCATAATTTAAATTATTTAAATTAATTAAATTAAAGAATAAAGAATAAACTTTAAATGTGCAAGCATATTTTCATGCGGCATAAAATCACCGCTTATTTATCTATCTATTTATTTATTGTTGAACATCAGTCTAAATTCTTCAAAAAATGCCTAAAATAATGATAGTGGATGATGAGCCGCATATTGTCAAATCAGTTAAAATGATACTGGAGAAGAGGGGTTATGATGTTATCGGGGCAGAAAGCGGGCGCGAATGTATTCAAAAACTGGAAAAGGAAAGGGTTGATCTAATTTTGATGGATTTCTTCATGCCTGAAATGGACGGCAGGATGGTTATTGAAGAAATAAGGGAAATTCCTGATTTAAAGGGCACGAAGATAGCGATTCTTACTTCAGCAGAATTCAGGGGGAGGGGTATGGAAATTTTAAAGGAACTAAATATCCTGGATTACATCACAAAACCAATTGATATTGATGATTTTACATCAAGAATTAAAAAAATAATGAAGGGAAATGATAGACATTAAAGAAATTTTAACTAAAAGTGAAATGCTTGGGTTAGTTATTCCAGACAGGGAATATGACAAAATGTTGATCAAAGTAGCGAGTATTTTGAGTGAAGGATACGATAAAGTTCTTTATATAAGTATCGATAAACCATACAAATCCCTGGTCAGTGATCTTAAGCAGATTAGTGACGGCAAAATAAACATGGACAAATTTCACTTTATTGACTGCATCACAAGGACTGAAAGAGATGCGCAATCAACCAAAAACTGCACTTATATATCATCCCCCCTGGCATTGGATGAAATACATAGGACAATACTTAATATTCTTAAGAAACGGAGAATTGATGTAACACTAGTTGACTCGCCCTCTTCTTTGTCAACCTACTATGAACATATGGATGTGCTTAAATTCATGCATCTTTTGATGACAAAACTTATTATTGCAAAATGCAAGGGCGTATTCCCGTTTCACAGGGAAAGTGCGGGTCCTGCAAGAAGAAGCATTGAAATGTTCGTAGATAAGATAGTATATTTAGAATGATGTGAAGAGAAAAAAACCGGCTCGTAAAAAAGTACCCAACGGTAAACAATCCAGGAAAGCATCCTTTCCTATCATTGGCGTTGGAGCGTCTGCCGGCGGCATGGAGGCATTCCAGCAGCTGCTTGAGCATCTGCCTGGCGATACGGGGATGGCTTTTGTATTGATACAGCACCTGGCTCCGGAGCATAAAAGCATGTTGACCGAACTGCTTTCCAGGGCAACCGATATGCCCGTTGTTGGGGTAAAGGACGGCATGAAGGCGGAACCCGATCATGTGTATGTAATACCGCCGAATACTGATATGACTATTTCAAAGAGGATATTTGGACTCGTACCAAGGACGGAGACGCGCGGCATGCACATGCCGATAGATTGTTTCTTCAATTCGCTTGCACGGGATGTTAAAAGCCAGGCTATAGGAGTGATTCTTT
>MCBC01000162.1 GCA_001723855.1 Candidatus Altarchaeales archaeon WOR_SM1_86-2
CCGCTTGGTACGAGCACCACTGGCAAAGAAATCCAACCATCTTAGGTTCAAAATTTTCTTTCATAGCATCTCCTTCATACTTCGAGGTTTGCAAATTCATCTTCCTTGAATGTAATAAGAGGTTGTTTCTCTTCTACATTTTTTCCAGGGACATATTCAAACATATTCTGGACCGATTCGCCCACTTTAGAAAATATAGTAGAAACAGGTATATCAACCGGGCATACATCAGAACACATTCCACATCCAACACAGGAGGCGCCCACGTGTATTAATCTAACAATTTGATAAAAAACCGTATCAGGAGGAATTCTCAGTCCATCTTTTTTACTAAGTTCAGCATTAAATTCCTGAGGCTCGTATTCCCTTTCTCGCGAGTCAAAATAACACAATTTACAATAACATATAGGACAAACTGATCTGCAACCATGGCAGCCAATGCATTTTCCGAAAGTTCTGATCAACCCTTCCAGACCGAATTTTTCAACACCAGTCTCACTAAAAATTTTTTCTCTTTCTTTCGTTCTTTTGTTCCGTAAGTTATCTATATTTTGTAATTGGAGCTCAGCTTCCTGCAGTTCCCCCTCCATGCCATTAATAAATTCTTCACCTTTACTGGTATTTATAAATAATTTACATTTTTTCTCTATGTTTTCCTTTCCAACTAAATCGATCATTATATCTGCATTATAAGGCAAAAAATGTTCACAGCTTTTACAGGTTGGTCTAATGTCAGAAGGAATCTCCATTTCTTTAATTCTTTCCCAATATTGAGAAATTTTTTCATTAACATTTTCCTCATTTACTATTTCTAAGGGATAAACTCCGCCGCAGGTAAAACTTATCAATAATATGTTTTCCAGACTTCCCTGATTTAACTTCACAAGTTCTGTAAATCCTCTTAGTTCACAAGGTTTTATAACAGCTGCAATGGGTTCGGACATAGGTTCTAATAAAGTAAGTCTTGCGAGAATTTTCCCTAAATTTGACGGCATAAAAGGGTAAAGGGGTAATGTATCTTTCACCTTTTCAGGATTGGTAATAATTGAATATGCAACATCCTTTGCCTTTGATATCTTAGTCAATGTTAAAATACTACTAACCTTTCCACTTTCTAAAAGAAATCTAAGGAGTGCACGGACTCCTTCATCTGCACTTTTCCTGAGTTCCAAAACTTTAGCCACTTTTTATCTCCTCTGGTTGGTAAGTTTCTACATAAGGTATTTCTATCTCTCTAAATTCCTCTTCTTTGTAAGTCACAAGAGGAGGAATGGATACAGGACATGCATCCTCACAGGACCCGCAAGAAACACAGGAAAATATCATATGGGACATTCTTCCAAGATGAAAAAGCAGGGTATCGGGCGGTAACCTGAGCCCTCCCTTATTTTTTGCTCTAATCATGTAATTTTCAGGATAAAGTTTTAATGCACCAGAATTGAAGTAACATTCACGACAGTAACAAATAGGACACACCCGCATACAGTTGCGGCAATTTATACACTTGCTGTAAATTTCCAAAAATTTATCCGGCCCTTCAATCTTGGATTTTAATTCCTCATGTTCCATCTGTCTTTTCTTCTCTCTTTTCTTTCTTACATCCTTCACCTTTGTTTCCCAATCCTCCATATCATTCTCCGGTAAAATATCAAGACTTTCTAAAATATATTTACCCTTCTCAGTGCCCGGAATAAGGAAAATACTTTTATCTTCTGATCCCAATAATCCTATGTGCAGATCTGATACTATCATACTGAATTTAGTGCATATCCTACAAACAGGTCTAGTGAAATCACTCCCCCATTGATCAAAGGTTTCTGTGAATTTTTCTATACCCTTTTTCGGATCTTTAGTGTAATCGGAAAGCTGAAGTACTCCTGGACAGTCAATACTGACAAGAAAAATATTCTCTAAGTCTATCTGCTTCAATTTATACAATTCAATAGCTGCACTTATTTCGCATGGACGCATAACTACAGCAATCTTTTGTTTAGATTTTCCCATCATGGTTAGACTCGACAATGCTTTTGCACCTTGAACAGGCATAACCGGAGGTAAAGGAGAAGCACGATCGAGGAGTGCCTGATTTTTAAGCAATACATAGGCAAAGGAATCCTCTGCAGGGACTTTCAAAGGAATAAGGAGTGTGTCAAAAACACCTTTAACCAATCCTCTTTCTAATAATTTTAGAATCGTTTCCTCTCGATCTTTTTCTATGGATAAAATTGCGCCTTTCATGTATCATTCCTTCCTTTAAGAGGATTTGGTCCCAATTTTTTTATATGGTCATTAAATTCAGCAGCCGTATCGACAAATCTTTTTCCTTCACCATGCGCGACATATCTAAACCATATTCTTTCTTCCCCAAGGCCCAGAGTTTCAAGTATAGATTTTATCAGTGCTATCTTTCGCCTAGCTTGAAAATTACCATCATTATAATGGCAATCTCCGGGATAGCACCCACTTATCACTACTCCATCTGTTCCTTCTATAAAAGCGCGCAAAATATGTACGGTAGATATAGAACCAGTACAATTCACTCTGAAAGGTATTATATTTTCAGGATAATATAGATGATGTGCAGAGGCTGTTTCAGAACCACCGGTTCCACACCAACTGCACATAAAATAGACAATTTTTGGTTCAAATCCGTTTTCCATTACTTCTCCTTTCATGCTAGTAGCGCATCTAAAGCTAAAATTGTCTGGTCACCTTTGAAATCCCGAAGAGAGGATGCATTGTTGGGGCAAATAGCTACACATGAACCACATGAATCACAGAGGAATGGATGGACAACTGCAATCTTCCTTTCTTCATCAATATGTCTAGCAGAGTAAGGACATGCATCTATACAAATCCCACAACCCATACATAGCGATTTGTTCACTTCTGCTATGTACATTGCATTGGGAGCAGGCATATATTTCTTCCCAAGTAGAACTAATGCCCGACCAACCATATCTTTAACATTGAGTAAAATCTCTTCAAACGATTTAGGGGAATGGGCAAGACCCACGGGGAAAATACCGTTGGTAGCCAATTCAAATGGTTTGGTAAGTTTTTTAATTGCCTCTTCATACGGATACATACTAACATCACTTTCAAAGAATCCTTCATAGTCTAAGGGATAACCTAAGAGGGAAGAAAGGGTTCTGTTGTTCTCTTCATCAGATATGATGCCGGTGCTCAACACAACAAGATCGGTTTTTTCTTTTCTCCCATTACCCAAAACGACTTCAAGAGAATCTTCATTCTTTCTAACTTCGGGATAATTATCCTTCACAAATCGGATAAATTTCACCCCTGAATCAACCGCTTTTTGATAATAATCTTCCCTACCATAATGATTTATGTCCCGGTATAGAATGGTAACCTCTGAACCTTTTTCTCGGAGTGACACGGCATTTTTTAAAGCACTATTGCAGCAAACATGGGAGCAATAAGGTCGAGATTCGTCCCTTGATCCTATACATTGTATCATATGAACCCTATTTGGCGGCTTTTCTGAATCTATTTTCGAGAGGAGCTGGGCTTGAGTAATAACCCTCGCATCATTGCCAAAAAGAAAACCATTTGGTTTGTATTCTTTTGCACCAGTTGCCAGGAAAATAACCCCAGCATCTACTTTTATATCTTCATCCTTAATACGAACAGTTGCAAGAAAATTACCAGCATACCCATTGATATCTCGAAATTCTGCTCTTTTATAAACGGTAATATTATTAGAATTATCTACCTTTGAAATTAAGTGTTGTAGAAAATCTTTCTGCTCGTTATCAAGGTATTCGACCCCTCCTCCAAGCCTGCCTCCCCTTTCAATTACTGTTACAGGAAATCCATTACGAGCAACATCAAATGCACAGAGGAGACCCGAAAAACCACCACCGATTACTATGGCCTTTGGAGTAAATGCGTCAGCTAAAACGGGAGCTTGAGTTCCCCTCTTTACCCTTTCAACAGCACTACGGATAAGGACCAAAGCTTTTTTAAGCATTTTATCTCTATCCTGATGAACATAAATTACATCTTCTCGCAAACGGACATACTCAGAAAGTAAGGGATTAAGACCCGCCATCATCACTGTTTTTCGATATTTGAGTAATTTCTGTAGTGGAGTACACACTGCAAGGACAACTCGGTTTACTCCAGATTTTTTGATTTTCTCTGAAGTTTCCTTAATGGTAGGCGGGGTACAGCATCCTTCAATAATTTCAGCATGATGGACATTCTGAAGCTGTTCCACTTTTTCTTTTAGACTATTTAAATCCATTCTATCATTGAACGTATTAAAACAGGAACATATAAATACTCCTATCCGCCGCTCTTGACCACTTACATCTGATAAGGCAGGAGGGGGATCTGGTTTAAAATTTGGTTCACCAAGGTATTTTAATACTTCAGTCAAGACAGCACATCCATCCCAGATAGTTTCAGGATTACCTTTTGGACCTGAAAATTCACCCACTGCAAATATTCCATCCACATCTGTCTCCACAGGTGAAAAAGGTCGAATATTACAAAATCCTTTTTTATCCGGCTTCACGCCACATATTTCAGAAAGGTTTCTCATGAGTTGGGGGGGGCGCTGTCCAGTTATGAGTATGGCACATTCTAATAATTGTTCATATTCCTTGAGATCTTTCACATAGTGAATATTTACCCTGTCTCCGCTGTCAGGAACAATTTTTAATGTATCTACCCTTTCTATTTTTACTCCTAAATCCAGCGCCTTTTGATACCATCGATAATGACCCTTACCAAAACCGCGGTAATCACTTAGGAATATCGTAACTTCTGCCTCTGGTATAATTTCCTTAATTTTAACACTTCGATATACAGAACTCACAGATAGGTTATAATTCTCATACTCAATACCAGGTTTATTAAAATGTGGAGTAACAACGATACCAAACTTCTTGGGAATTTTTCCTGATGGCAATCTCACTGAATCCTTAACAAAATTAGTAAGAAGAGATCTTTCTGCAATTTCAGCATTTGTTACTACAGAAGGCGACTTATGCAAAATCTTCAAGATAATCTTCTGATGGGGAATCAAATTCAGGAGCAAGTATAATTGCTCCTACATCTACTTCCTGTGTTTCTTCCAATCTTTCTATTTTCAATGCACCAGTAGGGCATATCTTTTCACATTCTCCACATTTAGTACAATGTTCAAAATCAACCAAATATATATTTTCCCAGGCAGCTTCGGGATGTACCCATATAGCCTTTCGGTCTCCAACCTCAACAGGACACACTTCAATGCATTTGTCGCATTCTATGCATGCAAAATTATTTACAATCTGATCCTTTTTCCTGAACTTTACTTTGAAATTGCCGGCTTCCCCGGAGACTTGAAGTATTTCTCCATTGTATACATCTTGTAAACATCCCAAGGCTTTAAATAAACGCTGAGGCATGTGGCCGCAAATCCAGCAGAAATCGAGTGGATATTGAGATAATGCTTGGTTTTTTATCTCATCTATATAAGAGCCTCGGTTTATATGTATTACTTTATATCCCTTCTTGCAAAGTGCATAAGCAGCCCTGTACCCACCTAAATTTGTTCCATATATCAGTACCGTGCTTTCCTTAGCCATCAAATATATCCTTTTTTTAAGTTAATAACCGAGATTTCCCATATCAAAGTGTCTAGACG
>MCBC01000163.1 GCA_001723855.1 Candidatus Altarchaeales archaeon WOR_SM1_86-2
TTAATAATTAGCCGTACCTTTTGAGCAATTCATTTATGGAAGTATGGCTACCCAAAAAAAGAAAGTTATTTAACTTGGATTTTTTTGGGTGATGTAGCGTCAGCTGTTCGTTTTTATCCTTTTTTCTCGTGCTAATGGGTTACATGGCTCTGGTTTTGCTTTGATTTTGGTTGAGAGATTATGCTGTTTTAGTACTCTGTTAACTGTGACATGGCTTACGTCAATGCCAAGTAGGTGTTTTATCATCCTTGAGCCATATGAAGGGTGCTCTAATTTTGTTTTAATTATCAGTTCTTCCTTGCTTTTTGATATCTTGTTTGTTTGGTTCTTGGGTATCGTTGGTTTCGGGTTCAAACCAGCGATTCCTTCCTCGTGATATCTTTTTGTCCATCTCCTGAGCGTCCTCGCAGAGATGTTATTTTCCCTGCATATTTCCCATATCGGTTTCCTCTTCATGATGTAGTCCAGGACCACATCAAGTCTTTTATGTATGTCATCTAATTTCATAAAGAGGACATATGTTTCTTTACGCTTTTAGGACATATGTCTCTTTACACTACACTTAGGTAACTAACGGGAGGATAAAACTTTGCAGAGGCGAAGGGGCTTAGGTCTGTTGGAATTAACTCCAACATTTTATACATTGACGGCATTAGCCGTCTAGGAAGTCAGGCGATTGCCTGAAAAGATGGAGGTGTTAATCGATGAGATTTGACCTCATCCCGTGTAAAGCGGCAACAACAGAGAGAGCCGTATACGGGAAATCCGTATGTACGGTTCATGAGAAGGGTTGAAGCGGGTAACCGCTTCTTCCTATTCTACACATCGTTCCGACTTTTTAAGATTAAATGAAAATTGCAAATAAATAAAAATGAGTTTAATGGAAGACCTTTACGGACCTGAAGCGAGGAAGAAGCAGGAGGCAGAAGAGGAAAAGAGAAAGAAAATGGAAAAAGAAAAAGAAAATCTTCTTTTGGAGAAAGAAAAAGAAAGGGAGAAAGAAAAAGAAAAATATGCAAGTTTGCCTGATAGAGCAGTAGCAGTAATAATTGATACGATAATAGTGTGGGTGTTGAGTTTTGTAGTGGGAGTTGTGATAGGGTTTATGTCAGTTCTTATGATGATAGTAGATGTATATGTTGATTTTGAGTCTACTGCAACAACAGTGATATTCTATTTAATAGGGTTCTGTATCCTCCTTTTGTACTTTACAATTCTTGAAGGACCTCTCGGTGGCGGGCGGACTATTGGAAAGAGGATAGTGGGTATAAAAGTTACAACTGAAGATGGTAAAGTCCCGTCGTATAGAGCAACGATTATAAGAAATATCCTTAGGATTATTGATGGACTCTTTTTTTACCTTGTCGGGGCAATACAAATCAACAGTTCGAGTAAAAATCAGAGATTTGGCGATAGAAGTGCAAAAACGATTGTGGTTAAAGTATAGCCTATAATCCTACTTTACACATTGTATATTGTTTATACCTTACAATAAATGATTATTTGCTATATTAGATAGCTCCACAACGATCGTATACAAGCGGATATGCGATTCCGCTATCGCTTCACCCAAACCCTTCGCTATCCTCAGGGCTTCACATATACAACCTCCGTTATCTGCAGTTGGGTTAATTCAATCTTTCAGTAATTCACTCAATAATCTTTCGATTTTTTCTTTATTCTTTTCCTGGTCCTTTTTTATCCCCTCGTATGTCACCTCTTCATCGGTAATTCCATGGGCGTAATTGTCCACGGAACATATCGAAGCGTACCTTAAACCCTGTTCTTTTGCCAGTGTCGCTTCATTTGCCATCGTCATCCCGACAACATCCGCATAATTCTTTATCATATTTACCTCTGCTTTTGTTTCCAATCTCGGGCCGATCGTTTGAATATAAACTCCGTTTTTTACCACATTCAGGTTTATTTTTTCAGCAGCATCAATTATATCCTTTCTTAAATCTTCGTCCAACCCGGGAGTTATGTGCACTGATTCGAGATCGTAGTATGTCCTGATATTCTTTAAATTAATATAATCGTGGGGGATAACAATCGAGCCTGGCTTTATCCCCCACTTTAAAGAACCAACGGAACTTAACCCTACAATCGCCTCAGCCCCCTGTTCCTTTAGCGACAGAATATTCTTTTTATTGTCTATTTTATGCGGGGGAACGCCTTCCCCGTGTCTTTGAAGAAATACAATACCTTTTTTATTGAAATTTTTGAACCCTGAACCCCCGATTACGGCTATTTTCGGCATTTTATCTATTTTTATTTTTATTTTAAAAATCAAAAAAATTTTACTACATGAATTTTAACTCGCAATATAAAATTATATTGCAATCAAAAAGTATAAAGAAAAGATGATCGTAATGAAGTTCGGCGGCACATCGGTAGGGGACGGTAAAAGAATACTGGATGCTGCAAAGTTGATCAAGAATGAAACAAGAAAAAAGGTCGTTGTAGTTTCGGCTATGGGAGGGGTTACGGATAAGCTGGTGGGGACTGCCGAGAAGGTTGTCACCCTGCCTGCAACGGTTGTGGGGGAGGAGGTGGGCAGATTTCATAGTGATCTTTTGGTACTCCATGAGTCTGCCGCGAAAAACGCCATATCAGATGAGAAAGTTTTGAATGAAACGCTTGAAGGGATAAGAGAATTGCTGAATGAATTGAAGTTTATTTTGATGGGCATCGGCTACCTGGAAGACCTCACCCCAAAATCTCTTGACAGAGTATCGTCATTTGGCGAGCAGCTCTCTGCACCCATACTTTCGGGGGCATTGAAATCCATAGGTGCGGAATCGATACATTTGACCGGCTATGAGGCGGGAATTGTCACGAATTCGCAGTTCGGACAGGCTCGCCCGATACCGAGGATACTGTCAAGGAGGATAAGACCAAAATTGAAGGGGTTTATAGAAGATGACATCACGCCGGTGGTTACGGGATTTATAGCGGCAAATGTAGAGGCTCACATAACAACGCTCGGGAGGGGGGGAAGTGATTATACCGCGTCCATAATTGCCAAATATATGGGGGCTGAGGAGGTGCAGATATGGACGGATGTGGACGGTATCTTCACCACCGATCCGCGGTGGATTCCGGAAGCAAAATTGATTCCCATGCTTTCTTATGCCGAAGCGATGGATCTGGCATACTTCGGGGCTAAGGTTGTTCACCCGAAGACAATAGAGCCGGCGATGGAGTCCAATATTCCCGTGAGGGTTATGAATACATTCAATCCCGGCACGGAAGGAACACTGATTGTCAGGGAGGAAAAGAAGATCGAAGGGGTTGCAAAGGCGGTGACAATGGCCGGTGGAGTCTGTGTGGTCAATTTGCATGGAGTTGGAATGGCAGAGACCCCGAACATAGCGGGAAGAGTTTTTACTCTCCTGGGCGAGCACGGCATTAATGTTGTTATGATCTCCGGCGCGTCGGAATCAAATCTCTCGTTTATCATTGGCCGAGATGATGTCAACGATGCCGTTGAGGCGCTGGGGGGATTAATGGACGGTGACATAAGAAATCTGGAAATACATGAGGACGTTTGCATCATCACGGTCGTGGGGGCCGGGATGAAAGGCACCAAGGGCATTGCTGCGAAAATATTTTCTACTGTGGCTGAGGCGGACGTTAACATAATAATGATCGCCCAGGGATCGTCCGAGGTCAATATATCGTTTGTTGTCGAGGATAAAGACGGGATTAATGCTTTAAAAGCAATCCATGAAAGATTTATCAAGTAAAATTATTTTTTCTTTCTTATATTCTAAAAAAATAAAGATAATAATATGGGGCTATGGGGTAACCTGGCATCCTGACAGGCTCCAGAGAAAACTTTCTTTTAAAAAAAGAAAGTGTTTCATCCCAAAGAAAAGTTATCTGGAGCGCTGAGATTAACATCGATGATGAACGACGGGTAAAGGGGATGGGCTGAAGCGAAGCTAAACGCCCATCATTTTGATCAACCTTCGCAAAACTTGCAAAGCAAGTGTGGCAGACACTTTGTGTCTGACACGTGTCGGAGCGAAGCTCCGCCACATTTTGGAACACAAAATTGCTTTAGCAATTTTGATGTTTGAAAAGGTTGAGAAGAGACCTGTTGATGGGGGTTCAAATCCCTCTAGCCCCACTTTTATTTATAAAATCCAATACAGTAACAAAATGAGCGACATAAACATAAGAGGAAGCATTCCTGCGCTGGTAACGCCGTTCAGCAGGGACCTTAGTGTTGATGAAGAAGGTTTGCGGAGGAATGTAGAATTCCAGATCGAGAACGGCTCATCCGGACTTGTAACTGTCGGGACAACAGGCGAATCGCCAACCGTTACTCCTGGAGAACATAAAAGAATTACTGAGATCGCCGCGGACCAGGCAAACGGCAGGGTTCCCGTAATCGCTGGAACCGGTTCAAATTCAACGGATGAAGCAATTGAATACACAAAACATGCAGAGGACTGCGGTGCCGACGCATCGCTGCAGGTTTCTCCCTACTACAACAAGCCGACACAGGAAGGTTTATACAGGCATTTCAAAGCAATTGCCGATGCGGTTGATATTCCGGTAATTTTATATAACATACAGGGCAGAACTGCCGTGAACATTGAACCCGAGACAATGCTGCGGCTTTCTAAAATCGACAACATCGTTGGCGTTAAGGAAGCATCGGGAAGCATCGATCAGGTATCTAAGATTTTGATGCTGACATGTGATGAAGATTTTGTATTGCTGTCAGGTGATGATTCAATGACGCTTCCGATGATGGCGTTGGGCGGTGTCGGCGTGATCTCAGTGGTCGCAAATATTGTTCCTAGCCAGACAGCAGAGCTCGTAAAATTGTGCGAGGAAGGAAATTTTGAGGATGCAAGAAAAATCCACTATAAACTTTTACCGTTAATCCATGCGATGTTTATTGAAACAAATCCCGCGCCGGTGAAGTTCGCGATGAATGAACTCGGGATGGCTGCCGGGGAGCTGCGGCTTCCGTTGGTTTTCCCTGGTGAAGGAAATAAGGAAAAAATTAGGCAAGTGATGAGAGACACGGGTTTATTGTGATCTATTTTTCAAATGTCTGATCAACTAAAAGATCAAAAAATGAAATAAATACCGCTTCTGGCTTTTAAATGCGGTATCACCACGAGTCTTTAGGGAATGCTTTATTTTTAACACCCCAATTTGTCAATATGACAGAAAATATTATCAGCAATATGCCCAATACATAGCCGAAAACATAGATTATCCAATAAAGCAAAAAACTTGCGAATAATACCATGATCATGGATACTAACAAATCTGCAAATAATTCAGAAACTACAATATAACTTTTTTTTAGAAATTCTAGTTCTGGCATTTGAGCAATCAACTTCTTTTCTTTTTCATTGTAATACGAATTATATGCTTATTAAGTGCATTAGGGGTTGGAGCGGAGCGGAAACACCCCTACATTCGCTATGATGATCAACCTTTCTGAAGGTTGTTTTTTATCTATTCTCGGTATGTCCGAAATCCCAATAACCAATCCGCACATAGCACCTATAATGCCTCCCGTAATAGCACTCTCAAGTACACTTCCAAACGAAGATACAATCTCCCCTTTCTGAGGGAACACACTCTCAACTGTATATCCTATAACAAAACCGATAACTAACCCCATAATGCTCCACAGTAGAAATTTCCAATTAAAATTCGATTTGTTATTTTGTATTTTCAATTTAATTTTTAAAAGCCGGAGCAATTTCATATTTGAGTTAAATTTATTCTTTAATGTTATTTTATTAAAAATAAAAAAAGAATTCCCATACGCTTAGATCATGAACAAAAAAATACACAGAGATGAGGCATTATCAATACTAAAGAAGCATTGCTCAGATGATGTTGTGGAACACTGTGTTGCGGTTTCGGAAACCGCGGTGAAGATAGCAGGGAAAATCAAAGAGAATGGCTATGACATGGACATCGATTTTGTTGAGATCGCTTCCCTGCTGCATGATCTGGGAAGAGCAAAAACTCACGGGATAAAGCACGGGGTAAGGGGTGCGGAGATTATCAGGGAGCTTGGTAGAGAGAAGGGTTACGATAAAGACCAAATTATGAAAATTTCGCGAGTTTGCGAAACTCACATCGGGGCGGGGCTGACAAAGGAGGATGCCGAGGAATTTGGCCTTCCGGTAAAGGATTACCTGCCTGAAACACTGGAGGAGAAGGTAATTGCTCATGCGGACAATATAGTTTTTGGGACAAGAGTTGGCAGCATAACCGAAACTATAGAAAAACTGGAAAAAAAGTTGGGCAGGGGGCACCCTTCAATAAAAAGAATTTCACAGTTGAGCAGGTTTATTGAGGGGATCTCTAGATCTTAGTCCGCAATAATCTTTTTTTAATCCATTCTTTGAAAAATACATCCATTTCATATTTTCCATTGGCTTCCCCTATCACCTCCTTCCTCTCCAACCCCTTCAATGACCTCTGTACATGAGATTGTGAGATTAGATCGTATTCTTCAATAACTTCCCTGGAGTAAAGTGATATTTCATCTGATGCTAATGCTATTAGTGTTGCTTCCTCTGTTTTTGTTGCTGCGTCCCATATACTTAGATAAGCATCATTCTGATTTATTAAAACTTTTTCTACCGCACCATTAATGCCGTCCGCATCTACTTTCTTGATTCCCTTTGTGATAGTGATATACCACAATTCATGGCATAATTGCTGCGTATAGTGTGGATGAGATTGAGTTAAATCAAGTATGGTGTTAACCGCCTCATCACTTATTTCAATTTCCGAATCCCTGAATTTATTTTTTATAAAATTTGAAAATTCATCTCCCGGTATTTTTTTAAGGGATATATGCTTCCCAAACCTGAAGAACGGCTTGTTTTTATTTTCAAATATATCCTCAATCATGTGCTTTTTACTTCCTATAAAAATATATGACACATCTTTGTGGCCCTGGAAATGCGATCGCATAACCCTCTCAATTTCCTCCCCATCCAATCTTCTTGTTTCCTGAAATTCGTCAAATGCGATAATAACCCGCTTATTTTTCTTTTGTGCAATTTTTTGAGCAACATCCATGGATTCTGAAAATATCCTTTCCCTGTCCTTTTCTTTACCCTTGATGCTGAACTCTATTTCTGCAGCATCATACTTTATTGATGTGAATGCCGATGTTGTGACTTTACTTGCGATCGCCTCTGCCAGCTTTTCCTTTGATGTTATGGGATAGACGTCTATGTATGCGGTAACAGCATCATTTTTAAGTTCCTCCAAAACCCTCTTAACTAAAGATGTTTTTCCATACCTGCGGGGAGAGTAGATTATGATGCTCTGTCCGCTAAGTAAATCGCTTTTCATCTCGTTTATTTCCTCCTTTCTGTCGGTAAATTGCTCTCCCGAAACCTCCACGCCAAACACAAACGGGTTTTTCATATTCTTTCGCTATACATTTTTGTATAATACAATTATGTATAATTATTACTATACATTTTTGTATATAAAAAGTATATTGAAATTTCTATTCCAATCTCATTCTAAAAAATCAACTTCTTCTCGATCATCTGGTCCAATCTCCCCCCGGGCTGGACCATCGGAAGTATGTGCTCGTCCGGGTCAACTCTGATGTCAACAATCCACGGCTCATCCGAATTTACCGCATCCTTCAGCGCTTCCTTTATCTCCCCCGGCTTTTCAACAAGCGTTCCCTTTGCCCCGAATGCCTCGGCATATTTTACAAAATCAGGGGTTTCGCCAAGGTATGTGTTTGACCTCCGCTTTCCGTAGAATATATCCTGCCACTGCATAACCATTCCAAGATAGCGGTTGTCCAGCAGCACAACCGTCACGGGGATATTCTCCTTGACGCATGTCGCCAGATCCTGCCCTGTCATCAGAAAAGAGCCCTCGCTTCCTACATCGATAACCTTGCAGTTTGGTTTTGCGACCTGTGCCCCGATCGCTGCCGGAAAACCAAAACCCATGGTCCCCAGTCCTCCGGAAGAAATAAAGGAGCGAGGTTTTTTTATGTTAAGATAGTGGGCGGACCACATCTGGCACTGTCCAACTTCTGTTGTTATAATGGTTTTGTCATCAATCAAAGCATTTATTTCTTTCATAACCCTCTGCTGTTTTATCGGGGCATCATCATAATCGTAATGGGGGGCATAATCCTTTTTAAATCGCTTCAATTTATTATCCCAGTCCTCTTTAACCTTCCCTTTTGATTTCAGTTTATTCAAAACCCCAAGCAGGCTTTTAAGCACCAACTTTGCATCCCCCACAATCGGGACATCAACCCTGACATTCTTTCCGATCTCTGCCGGATCAATATCCGCATGGATTATCTTTGCATCCTGGACAAAGTAATCCGGGTTTCCCGTCACCCTGTCGGAGAACCTGCACCCTACAGCAAACAATAAATCGCATGAACTTACCATTAAGTTTGTCGCCTTTCTCCCGTGCATGCCGACCATCCCCAAAGCCAGCGGATGATCTTCGGGAAAACAGCCCTTACCCATCAGGGTTGTTGCAACCGGGATTCCCAGGGACTCTGCAATCGCCGCCAATTCCTTTGAGGCATTCGATGCTACAACTCCCCCTCCTGCAAGAATTATCGGTCTTTCACATTCCATTAAAAGCTTGGCGGCATTTTTTATGGGCAGCGGGTGTATCTCCGGCTTAATGTCTTTATAGCCGGGCAGAAAGTTAGATTTATGGAATTCCGCATTGCTTGGATAGTGAAATTTCCGCTTCAATTCTTTCTGCTGGATATCCTTTGGTATGTCAATCAATACCGGACCCTGCCTTCTTGTTGACGCAATGTTGAATGCCGCCTTTACTATGTTCGGAATATCATCCGGGTCGGTTATCTGGAAGTTGTGTTTTGTTATGGGCATCGTAATTCCGACGGTATCCGCCTCCTGGAATGCGTCGTTTCCGATCAGGTGAGTCGGAACCTGCCCTGTTAACGCCACTATCGGTATTGAGTCGGAGTGGGCATCCGTAATCCCGGTTACAAGGTTTGTCGCTCCCGGGCCGGAGGTTGCTATGCATACCCCTACCCCCCCGGATGCGCGAGCGTAACCTTCCGCCGCATGCGCCGCGCACTGCTCATGCCTCATAAGTATATGCCTCGGACCTGCGTCATAGAGCACATCGTAAACATCCAGGATTGCGCCTCCTAAAATGCCAAACATGTCCTTGACACCCTCTTCTTCCAGCGCCTTTACTACCGCTTCAGCACCTTTCATTGTATTATAATTTACTTTTTTTTATTAAAAAGTTAAAGTTAAGAAATAATATCCAAAAATGCGCCTAAGATTTTCCTTTGAGTTATCAGACCAACCATTTTTTTCTCCTCCACGACGGGTATTCTTTCTATCCGGTTCTTAAGCAGTATCTCTATAACTTCTCTAAGAGGGGTTTGAGACTCAACGCATATCAAATCCTTGGTCATCAGATCAGAAACCTTCATATCCCCGACGCCGTGCAGCCTGGATGCCAAAGAGATGCTTCTCTGGGTTATCATCCCGATAACCACCCCGTCTTTAACAACGGGCAAACTTCCAAGCCCGCCTCTAATTATCTTAATTTCCGTGCGCGCTATTTTCTCGTCCGGTTCCGCATATTCCAAATCCTTTATGGGAATCATCACATCCCTTGCTCTTATTTTTTCTGCCATTTTTATAATACAATAAGAATTAAAAATAAAATAACATTAAACCTTTCTCAAAACCCGGATCCTGCGCGTCAGGGTTTTGTGGATGTAGAGGTCGTGGCGCTCCACAATCTCAAAGCCGCTAAAATCAGGTTCGTATTCTATTGGCAAAACCAAAACCAGACATGCTCCTTTTTTCAAAACCCTGTATGCGGAGACAATGAACTTGCTGCAGAACCTTTTTAAATCAGGATCCGGGATAAAGGATGATCTCCCGTAAGGCAGATCCGTTACTACGGCATCCATCTGTTGAAATTTTTTATCAATCTCCAGTGCGTTCCCCACCCCGGCATCGCCGGAAATTCCATAGAACTCCAGGTTCTTTTTCGCGCCGGAGACCATTCTCTCGTCAATGTCCAATCCAACGGCATCAATTCCCATCAATCCGGCTTCTATTAAAATCCCCCCCGTGCCGCAGAACGGGTCCAGAATCCTATCGCCTGCCTTAACCCTTGCCAGGTTCACCAGCACCCGGGCGATCTTCGGGTGCATTGACGTCGGATGGAAATAAGGGCGGTGCTGCGGCTTTCTACCCTCGAAATTCTCTCTTGAAACATCAATCTTGATACCCACGAAGTATTCCGCACCGCTGAAGCACTGCACGGTGACATCGGGAGCGGTTAGATCAACCCCAAGACCCGAGATTTCTTTAATCCTCCCCCCCAGTTCTTTCTCCACAGCCATCGAGTCCCCGTCGTCAAAACACACGCATCTAACCGCAAATGTCTTAAATTCCGAGATTTTATCGCATGCCTGGACCTGAGATGCCAGCCCCTCCAGATCATCACCATGGGCTATAAACTCGGACACAGACCTTGTCATCGCCAAACGCCTCAAAAAACCGGTTTCTTCGCAATCCGCATCCAAAATCAACAGCCGACCCTTTTCATATTCCATCCCATAATCTATGCCTTCGCCCTCCAGAACCCCGATTACCTCGGATTTGGGGAGAGTTAGATGCTCGCCGGATAAGTAAAAGAGGAGGTTCATTTTTTTGATATGAACTATTAAAATTTTTCGGATTATTAAATGTTTGGAATTTCAGATAACTTTTGCTGCTTTGCTGAGTTCTACAGATAAGATAATACCCCTAATATCCCATGGATTATCGCCAGGGTTACGGCTATTTTTGCCATGCGAGGATGCCATTCGGGGTGTATCCGATATATGCCTTTCATGTTCAGGACCGCGATTGAAACCGTAAGAAATAAAAAAAGCAAAGTAATAATTCCCAGGTACATTATTAACGGCTTCCCTAAAATTTGAAGATACGTTATATTTTCCAGCATTCTTATCACCTCTTAACGAATAATCCGCACCCGCATCTTCCCTCTTTTTCCCATGTATCATGCATTTTAAAATTGCATGGGCAGATTAACTCCAGATCTCTTTCCAGTGTACCATCCCTTGATCTGCACGGGCAGAGTTTAATCCCCAATTTTCTTTCATTTTCCAGAAGACCATCTATTAATGCATCCACATGCATTTTATCCGGATTTAACATGAAATCTTTCTCTTCTGTGAATCTTTTCCATGATCTTCTTATTACTTTTTTTCTCATAGTTAAATCACGTTTTTTGCTTCTTCTTTGCCAATCCCCACATAGGCATTCTTAGCCTTGCAGGTCGGACAAATTTCAGGCCCTGCCAAACCATAATATATTCTGCTTCTATACCAAACCAGATTCACTTCAAATTTAATGTTTGATACCGATGGGTATCACCCCCTGATAGCCCGTTTTACTTCCGCAAGGATGTCCGGCGGAATTTCCTTCATTTTATGTGCTTCGCTGGCATGCCGCCGATTTTTTCCGTCAGTTCTTCCTCGGTGGCGGCTTCAGCCTCAAAAGGACACGCCATGCCGATATAATCGCATTTAAAAGACGGCGTATTAATCCGTATCCCTTGTTTTTTTAATAATTATATATTGGGAGTTTAAATATAAAAATACATTTGCCGAAGTTTAATTTACTTTCCGTTTCAGAAAAGATTTTCTGTATTTTCGCGAAAAATCAGGAATTTACTTTCCGTTTCAGAAAATGCGATGGAGAATATATCTATTTTTTAAATAAAAGACTAAACAGGGTAATCGAAATTGATCTTTTCTACCCTGCGTAAAAGGTTTCATTTAGATTTCCTTTGTTTGAGTAGCCCATGCTTTCCCAGTATCCCTTGTAATTAACATCATCAGATAACTCGATCTCAGTTATCCATTTTATCCATTTGTAACCCCATTTGCTCTCTGCAACAAGCTGAAAAGGAAACCCTCTTTCCGGCGGGAGTGTGGCATTATTCATACGGTGCGCCATTATAATGTCATTTTCCATGATATAATCTACAGGGAAAGAAGTTGTATACCCGTCATAGGCATGGAATATTACCACGTTTGCGTGTGTTTCGGGGTTTGCATCCTCTATCAAGTCCCTGACCAATACCCCCTCCCAGAGAATATTTACGCTCCATCCCTCAACGCAATTCAATTTCACGACTTTTTTGTAATTCTGGTGTCTATTAACAACTTCATCATAGGCATAGTTTTTGGGGTCATCCACGAGCCCTGTAATTTTGAGCACATAATCTTCCCTGTCGATGTACTGCGGGCCTTTTATGGAATTTTCCCGAAAATCATCAACAGATGAAAGTTTTTCACCTTCATATTCCCTAACCTCCACAGAGTCCAAGGTTATTGGTCCTTCCTGTTGAATACAGCCGCTCAAAAAAATAAAGGTAGCTACCGCCAATAATAAAATTCCGAAACCGAGATATCTTTTCTTCATTTTCATCATATTTTGATACCCGCAAACCTGCTCAAACCGGACCAAATTTCAACTTTAGTATTTGGCACCAGTGCCTATCACTTCTTAACAGCCCGTTTTACTTCCGCAAGGATGTCCGGCGGAATTTTCTTCATTTTATGTTCTTCGCTGGCATGCCGCCGATTTTTTCCATCAGTTCTTCCTCGGCGGCGGCTTCAGCCTCAAAAGGACACGCTGTGCCTATATACTTGCGTTTAAAAGACAGCATATTAATCCGTCCCCTGTGTTTTTTAATAATCATGTATTGGGAGTTTAAATATAAAAATACATTTGCAGCAGTTCATTTTACTTTCCGTTTCAGAAAAGATTTTCTGTATTTTCGCGAAAAATCAGGAATTTACTTTCCGTTTCAGAAGAACCGGGAATTTCCCACTAACCAGGAGGTTTCAATTCCTCTGCTCTAAACCGATTTTATTGTCCTGGTTTTATATTTTTCAGGTATTCCCAGAGTTCCGATACAAACTTTTGGCTTTCCTGCGGGGCTTTTGAATAGTTCGGAGCTGATTCTTTTTAAAAAATAAAACTTTTCCTTATTGATCAGTTCAAAATCATCGTTTGCTAGGTTAACGATTGAGTATGAAAAGGTTATTTAGATGACCTCACCCGCTGTCTTTTTGAACAGCTCTGAGAAATTTTCACTTAATGATTTATCAAATTCCTTCAACCACCCGTGAATGTATTCGGTATCGTAATCAGGGGTTTTCAAAAGGATTGACTTTACATCTTCGATATCCCTTGCTCTCCCAGCGATGATCTTATGGATAATGACATCTTCAAGAGAAGCAAATTTAACCCCTGTTTCATCGAAGTTCACTTCCTTTGCTCTTTCAATTGCTTGTTTTTCGTATGGGGAGAACGAGAAAATAAAGTCCACTCTAATCCCGGTTTTCTCATCAATCACCGGCAGCACCATTATCTCTTTTACAAACTCCTCCGGGTTATCAACAAGGATTTTCAGTGTAAGATTCCCGGCAATACTCTTTACTTTTTCAAGTTTATCAATCCCGATACCCAGGGTTATATCTATGTCTTTTGTCAGCCGCGGTTCTCCATAGAGAAGTAATGCCTGACCGCCTATCACCATATACGGGATACCGGATTCATTTAATGTGCGACTTATTCTTTCAAGCAGATTTTGAAACATGGTTTACCACCTTTGCAATTTTTATATCGGTTTCTATTCCTTCAAGAGGGTTTTTAAGCGGGATCGCACCAAGAGCAACCGCTTCTTTGTATAGGGCATCAACAATCCGGAAGTTTCTCAGCACATCCACTTTTTCTTTCCTCACCAGGTCCCTTTCAAATTTTTGAAGTTTTTGATAGTTTGTCATCATTTTTAATTATTGATTTTAGAATAATAAAAACTTTGATCTAACCAAGAGCTTCAGCTCATCTGCCCTCAAACCAATCTTATCTTTGAAGTTTGAAGTTGATTTTTTTAGTTTAGAATATCTCCTTGGCACTTAACCGTCTTTCAAACACGGGGTCATCTATCGCATATCTATCAATCCCCCCGATCTATAACTTCTTCTCCCTCCACTGGCAAAAGATTAAATGACATTTTCGTCTATAACAAATTTGTCTATACTTTTTTGTTACCTATTTTTTATCTTTAAATGCACATAATTTTAATCGAATCTAACTAAATAATTGGCAAATAATCGACAGGTTTTATTGATTACGGCAACAACTTATATTGATATCGATGAATTTAATTTCATAACATAATAACAAAAACTTCGAAGATGAAAAAATATCAAACGCTGCTTGAAAAGATAAGGGATTATTTTCCGGCGCCCACGTCCGATAAGATGCACGATGCGTATTTTGTGTCCACCATAATGCATGCGCTGGATCAATTAGACGAAATGAAAGGTACCGCCCCCGTGCTTGGGAAACACGAGAATATCGATTACTCAAAATCATCCAAGGAGAAGATTCCAGAAAACCTCTCCCGGGTTGAGGATACCGTTTCCAGGATTGTGGAATATGCTTGCGGGCTGGAGATCTGGGGGCATCCCAACACACAGACGAATGTGATACCCCCGGCAACGATTCCTTCGATCGTTGGAAAATTAATCTCATCAACCTGTAATGCAAACATTATCTGGGACGAATACAGCCATAGATTCGCACTCGCAGAAGTCGAAGCCTCCGGGATGCTTTGTGATTTAATCGGTTATGAGCTGGACAAATCATGCGGCGTTTTTACATTCGGAGGCACGGGAACAAATTTATACGGCGTGTATGCAGGTATTATGAAAGCGATCCCGGATGCAAAAAAGAAGGGCATACGGGAAGATGTCAGAGTATTCACCTCAGAGTGCGGACATTACTCCCTGATGAATGTTGTCAGCTGGTTGGGCATTGGGATAGATAATCTGATTAGTATTGAAACAAGCCGGGATAATGATATGCGTATCGACAGACTTGAGGAAGAACTGGAAGAAACGATATCCTCGGGAGTTAAGGTTGGATGCGTTGTTGCGACGATGGGAACAACCGATGCATTCGGGATTGACGACCTCAAGGAGATTATAAAGGTCAGGGATAAAATGGTCGGTGAATTCGATTTGGATTATGTCCCCCACGTGCATGCAGATGCGGTTATTGGCTGGGTCTGGAGCGTATTTAATGACTATGATTTCAGTAACAATCCTTTAGAGTTCAGCAAGAGAACGCTGAGGTCAATAAACGATTCGAGGGAAAAGATAAAATATCTTCACCTTGCGGATTCTACGGGTGTTGACTTTCACAAGACAGGCTACGGGCCTTATATATCAAGCGCTTTTCTTGTAAAGAATAGATCAGACCTCGAGCCATTGTACAGGAAACAGGATGATATGCCTTACCTCTACCAATTTGGAGAATATCATCCCGGGATGTTCACATTGGAATGCTCAAGGGCAGCAGACGGTCCGATGGCCGCATTAGCCAATCTAAGGCTTCTGGGCAGGGAAGGTTATAGGGTGATAATCGGACATGTGGTTGAGATGGCAGAAATTTTAAGAGAGAGATTTGAGAGTTTTAACTTCATCCATGTTCTCAATGACTATAATCTTGGGCCCGTGACTTTATTTAGGGTTTATCCCGAAGGGATAGACGATGCTACAATGTTTTACAGTAAAGAGGTTTCGGATCCCGGATTCTCTGAAATATTAAAGAAGCATAACAAGTACAACAGAGCAATCTTTGAATTTACGCACAAGGAAGCAATGCTCGGCAGGGGAGTTACGCTCTCCCTGACAGAGTGTTACAGAAAAACCACCTACTCTGAACCAGAAGAAATCCCGATCCTTGCGATAAAATCATTCATAATGTCCCCCTTCACGGATGAGAATGCGATTCAGGCTGTGGCGGATAAAGTATTGGAGGCGCGAGAGCACACGCAGATGGAATAACAAATAAATGATAAACCACAGAATAAAGATACTTACAAACCAGAGTAAATTTTCCAAAGCATAAATATCAGGATTATAATCAGTATAATTATCCCAATAACTATCCACTGCCAGTACCCTGTTTTTTTCCAAAGCACAAGTATCATAATCAAAATTAATATTATTATTAGAATAACAAGCCACCACGGAATCTCACTCTCGCAAGCGTCTCCTATACCGTCATTGTCAGAATCTTTTTGATCTGGGTTATATTTGTTAGGGCAGTTGTCACATGCATCTCCCACTCCATCAGCATCGGAATCTGCCTTATCTGGATTGTTGACAAGGGGGCAATTATCTAATATGTCAATTATCCCATCGTTATCAGTATCTTTAGTACAATCTATATCGTTTCTTGGATCACAATCGGGATCACATTTTCTATCTTCTTTTGGATCACAATAATTATCTTTTCCAACAGGGCAGTCTTGTGGACAATTTTCATAAGTTTCATTATGCATACAAATCTTATCACCACAAATCTTATCTTTAATTATTACATCGTTTGATACTCCTATAAGAGAGCCGTCAATAATAGCTATTATTGGTTTCAATGTACTTACTGCTGGATTTTTCAGTTTTATTTGGTAGGTAAATGTTTTCCTTTCTCCAGCTTTTAATATGTCTATTTCTTTCTTCCAAGTCGCCACTATAGCATCCTCATATACAAAATCTTCTTTAGGTTCTATTGGTTCAAAATCCGATAAAAGTATAGTATCACTTAATACTACATCTCTTGCATCTTTATTTCCTTTATTTTCGACAAGTACTTCAACTATCATTACCCCATCAGTCTTTATTATATCTGTTAGAACAGATTTTTTGATAGATATATCTGCATCTATAGTACTCCATTTTACATTTAGAGATGTTGGATAAACATTCTTTTTGTTCCAATAATAAGATGTTCTATTGGCAGAGGATGTTGAGTCATATTCAATACTGCTTGTGATTAATTTATTAATACCTGATGGCACTAATAATTTCAAATTATATAAACTTACTCTTTTTGAATTTCGCATACCATCAAATAACAATATTGGATTGACATCAATGCTTTTAAGAGTTGTTCCTTTAATATCTTGTGTATAAGTTATATGTACTTCTTTAACTTCACCGGGTGTAAAATATACTGGGTTTGTAAATTCCTTACCATCTATTAAAACATTTACATCATCCATATCATATTCCGAAAATGTTAGATTAACATAGGTTCCCCGGTCTTTGCCATATTCAGATGGTAATTGTTGAAACAGTGTATAATCAACTGTTATTTGCGCATGAGTATTTTCAGCGTTAATAATTGTGTACATAGAATATATCTCAACATCACCTGTATAAAATAAGTCCAATGCTCCAGCAGCCTGACCGGATGCTAAACATATTAATATTGACAAAATAAAGAATGTATTAAGCATCAAAGAAAATACTTTACTTCTTTTAGTTTTTTTCTCATTCATAATTTTATTTAATTTTTTGTTAATTGACATTTTTATGCTATTTGTATTTATCATAATTTTTATGGACAAACATCCACATAGTAAGTGTTATTTGTACACGGAAAGGTATTAATAACATTACCAGTGGTCGCATTAATTGTACTACATTGATTTTCACATCCTGCAGTTGGGCATACAGTTAAACCACCCGGATAATTGCAGGTATGCACCCATGGACGAGTGTTAGCAAGTCTATCATTCCATATCCATTCAGCATCCTGCGGGCCAAATGTTACATTATTTTCACCAGTGGTTATCCATTTTGGTAAATTGAAATAGCTACCTATTGGACCGTAATCCATTATTCTGTACTTATTCTGGTAATTTACGATATTATATGAATGACCTGGTGCCCAGGTACTGAATACGCATCTCCAATCTATACCTAATGATCTCAATAACGATGCCCTCAGTATGCTATAGTCCTCACAATCACCGCAATAATCATTAGCACAAGTAGTTCCATTCCAACTTCTATTCCATGACTCCTTAATAGTTTTATTAGCTGCCACTTCCCCCCATCCCGCACTATGATTATCATACATATAGTGCATATGTTGATCAACATACCATGCAACTGCTTCTATATATTTATCTGATTTGTCGGGTGCGGTAACAAGATCAAGTAAATCTACTCCTTGAAAGTTTGCATATTCTACCAGAGCGTCTAATGCTGTTTGATGTATTATTGGATCATCAAGTGTGTACCAACTAGCACCTGGATTGACATTTCCGAAAGAAGCATCAGCAAAGCAATCAGTACATTGAGATGGACAAGGGCCACCACAATCCACACCCGTCTCCCATGACCCATCATGCTGATTTTTTATTCCGTCTGCACATGTTTTTTTACATATTCCCTGTCCTGCTTCACAACCATCTGGACAATTATAAAAAAGATTATACACTACACAATTATTTCCTTCAATTTTTACATAATATTCTCGTAAACTATCATTATTAATACAATAATCACTATTCCCACTTGATACAGTACCCCTTTCATAATAGTTTATTCCACCATCTGTATCCCCACAGTTACATGCACCATTACTACATCCAAATTGACAGCTAAATGAAGTATTGGTTACATCTCCAGAAACATTACAATAATACTCCTGTAAATTTGTTGTATCAATACAATAATCAAATGTAACATCGTCTCCAGTTCTACCTCTAATATATGGATCCATGCCACCATCGGTATCTATACATGCCACTTTAAACACTTCACCATCGCTTGTGCCCGCATATATATATCCATTAACATCCAACAAAGAAGTAACTCTATAACCTGTTAATCCCGCATTATCCCAGTATTCAACTCCTGATGAGGTTTTTTTAAACATTGATACCCCATCATTCGTACCTGCAAAAAGGGCATCATATCTATATGATCTTAATAAGGAATTTATTCTATTATCTATCAAACCCTCGCTAATATTTGTCCATGGACCAGAATCTGGGAGTATTGGTGAGAGTAGTATTGACCCATAGCTTAATCGAGCTCTATAAACTCCCCCATCAGTTCCAGCATAAATATTTATTCCATCTTTTGCTAATGCATTAACCGTACCAATGCCACTTAATCCATCACTTTTTTCTGTCCATGTATCTGCACTAACAGAATACTGGTACACACCACCCAGTGTAAACCCCAATGTCTCGCCACCAGTAGCAGCAATAATATATTTATATTCAATAATAATACCTGCAAAATGTTCTGTACCAATAGATACCATTAAATCTCTAACAGGTTTAATTCCGTTACCGCCGGCTATTTTTTGCCAACTACTTGTACCATGCGGCAATTCATAAACTAAACCAAATTTCATGTGATCTTCATTACCCAAAGTACCTGCATAAATATCCTCATCTAGTTCAGTTAAAGCTTGTATATATTGATAATAGTTATAAGCACCTGGCTTACTTAAATCTGGACCCGATTCAACCCAATTACCACCTGCTAATCTGTATAATTTACTCCAAGATGCTGCATAAACTTCATGATCGGTAATTAACAGATCGCGACAAAAAAATGTACCTATTTGGTCCCAAGTGGCACTTCCATCTGAAAGCCTATATACTCCTTGTGCAGTACAAGCATAAATTGTTGTACCATCCAATTCAAGATCATATACATATCCATTGTCTGGCATATTTGTTGGAACCCAAATAAGCTCTGCATGTGCTGTAAAACTGAAGAAACTAGCTAAACAAATAATCAATAAAAATCTGATAAAAAATTTTTTACATGGAATATCTACATGTGAAAACTTTGTTTTTGCCATTTTTATCTATTTTATATATACGTTTAAAAATAAAAATACAATCGCCGCAGATTTATTTGCTTTTTATTTCAGAAAAGAATTTCTGCATTTTTGCAAAAAATCAGGAATTTCTTTTTTGATTCAGAAAAGACACCGAAAATTTTTTAAATTTTTTCTTTTTAAAATTTAACCAAGCGGCTTCAGTTCGTCTGCCCTCAAACCGATCTTATACTTCGAGCCCTGTTTTGTTCCCCTCAGCATCAATAACTTCTCAACCCTCGGGCCGACGAGAAAGCGGTGGGTGTTCCATTCGGGGGCTATTTTTTCCTCAACTCCCGCGTCCTTTGAGATTCTCTGGATCAGGACATACGGGCTCAGATGCTCTAAAAAGTCAGCCACAACGGTTATGTACTCCGTCATGCTTATAGGTCTATACGCCCCGGATTCGTAATGCTTTGCCAGGCGTGTGTTCTTCATCACAAGCAGAGGGTAGATTTTTAATGAATCCGCACCTAACTCAGAGACGATGCGGGCGGTCTCTACCATTTCATCGGGGGTTTCATAGGGCATTCCAAGGATAACGAAGACGTTCGCCAGTATGCCCCTTTTGTGGGCCTCCCCCACCACCCTCATGCTCTCTGCAAAGCCGTGCTGCCTGTTTGTCTGCCGGGTTGTGTGATAATGCACCGACTGCTGCCCGAGTTCAACCCAGATTTCATATCCTTCATTGACATATTCCCCCAGGAAATCAAGCACTTCGTCCGGAAGGCAATCCGGGCGGGTGCCAATCGAGAGTCCGACGACATCCTCGTGCTCCAGGGCGGCATCATAGATGTCCCTCAATTCATCCACCGGGGCGTAAGTGTTGGTGCCGAATGCAATATAAATCAAAAACTTCTCTCCTGCCCCGGTTTTTTTATGATATTCTATCTGCTGTCTGATCTGCTCCCGCAGATCCTTGTCGCTTACCCTCCTGAAGCTCTCGTGCGAGAACTTGCGGGCAAAATCAGGACAGAACACGCATCCTTTGTTGCTTAACCTGCCGTCCCAGTTGGGGCATGTGAATCTCGCATCCACCGGAACCTTGAATACTTTATAACCGTGAGTTCTTCTAAAATATTTCCCGTACTGTGCGTAGAGGAATCCCTCTTCATACATCAGGTCTATAGCCTTTTTATCTATACTCCTCTTTGTTACCAGCCCTTTTATCATTTTATTAATTAATTAATTAAATTCTTAAAAAATGGAGCAGACATTGATAATATTCAAGCCAGATGCCGTTCAGAGGGGGCTGGCAGGGGAAATCATTGCACGGTTTGAAAAACGCGGCATAAAGGTCGCGGGGCTTAAAATGATCCGGATGGATAAAGAACTTGCTGAAAAGCACTATGCCGAGCATAAAGGGAAGGAATTTTTCCCGGGATTGATAAAATATATAACCTCCTCTCCAGTCATTGTCGGGGTTCTGCAGGCAGACAATGTAATATGGATTGTAAGAACGATGACAGGCGCCACAAACCCCATAGACGCAAACCC
>MCBC01000164.1 GCA_001723855.1 Candidatus Altarchaeales archaeon WOR_SM1_86-2
TTTATCTCATAATGGAAAAGAGGAATCTCAATTATCTGTGCTATGCTGCCGTAATTTTGCCTGATCCTTTCAATATATCCCTTCTGCATCTGCATCCTTGCCCTATGAAACTCGCAGTCCGCCTCCTGAATAACCCCGTTTATTATGATATGCCCGGTTTTTAAGCCGTAAGCATCAAAGTCGGAGATGATTCGTTCTATCTGATATATCCCCAGTGCTTCAGGTATCGTAACCCCCGCAAACCCCACCTTCTCTCCATCCCTCAAAAACCCGGCAATTTCTTCTGCAAGTTCTTTCCATGAGTCGATAATATCAAATATTGAACGCCTGCTCCTTTTAATCCCGGCAGCCCTTTGAAGTTTGTCCATGGAATCCTTCATGCTCATGTAAACCCTTGCGGCGGCATCCAAATGTTCGATGAACTGGACAGGCATGTTAAGAAGCCTCATCGTATGTCCCGCCGGAGCAGTATCCCATACAATGCGGTCATACTCTCCTTTATCTGCCAGCTCAAGGATATAGTCGAGCATGAACTCCTCATCTATCCCGGGAGCGCCCCCTATGTAATCTATTATGTCATAATCAACCTGAGCAAACGAAGAAAGCACCTCATAAACCTCGTCCCCGAATTTTTCCTTCCACCTTCGCAGCACTTCGTCTGAACTTAATTCAACGGCATAGAGGTTCTCAGCGATCAATGTCTCTTTATCCCCTATCTTTTTCTCAAACATATCCGAGAGTGAAAGCACGGGGTCAGTGGAGAGGATCAGGGTTTTCTCCCCAAGGGATGAGAAGTGTAGGGCGGAAGCGGCAGAAGTTGTTGTTTTCCCGACCCCTCCTTTCCCACCGAACATTATCACTTTTTGAGGCAGGTTCATCTTTTTAAATTTTATTTTTAAAATACCAGTAATTATTAAAGAAAAATGTACAAATCAATACATCTCCCAGAAAAAATAGAAAAAGACATCAAGGAGTATATGTCCTATGAAAGAACAGAAGAGGAGGTAGCTCTTGAGCAACTCTTGGAGATGGGGGTCTCGGAGTGGAAGAGAGAGAGAGCGATAAATCTTTTGAGAGATGGAAAAATAACTCTCCAAAAGTCGGCGGATTTCGCAGGAATTTCCCTGTGGGAAATGATAGAAATCGTAAAGGAGAGAAAAATTGACTGGTTGAAATTATCTGGGAAAGACATTGAAGAGGATTTCAAGTCCGCGCTGGAGATTGAAAAATGAAGAATAAACCTTTAGTTTTGGACTCAAGCCCACTGATTTATTTGGTTAAAGTTGGGCTCTCATGGGTGTTTGGAGAGTTAGATGAAGTTTATATTGTTAGTGAGGTAAAGAAAGAAGTTGTTGATACAGGGAAATCTGGGGGATTCAGCGACGCATTTATAGTTGAAGATCTGATTAAACGATCCGTGCTAAAGGTCAAATGCCCCTCTGATAACGAGTTTATCTCAAAACTTTCAGCAATCTCTGAACTTCATACCGCGGATGTAAAGACGCTTGCACTTGCAAGAGAAATAAAAGGAATCGCCATTATTGACGAGGAAATTGGCAGGAATATAGGAAAAATGCTCGGAATTGAGGTGATGGGAAGTGCATATATGCTGTTCAGAATGATGATGAAAGGGAGATTGGATAAAGTGCAAACAAGGGGGATTATAGATGGTATGATATCGGAGGGGTGGTGGTGTTCAGCAGAATGCTACGCAAAGATACTGAAATTGATCGATGAGTTTTAAATTAGTTGTTGTTTTCCCGACCCCTCCCTTTCCGCCGAACATTATTACTTTTTGAGGCATGTTCATTTGAAATTTTAGGTTAAAGGTTTTATTTCTTAAAATATCAGTAAAGGGTATTTATACTCGTTATTCTAATTATATATAAATTAATGAGTTTCATAGGAGAGCATTAGACTTTTTCTTTGATACATTTATGATAAATTATGAAAATGGAATATTTTAGGGAACTGGGCATTATAGAGCCTATTTTGAAATCTATAGAAGAAGAGGGGTTTGAAAAACCAACAGAGATACAGGAAAAATCGATTCCTTTGATCCTTGACGAGCGCGATGTTATAGCTGGGGCTGCAACAGGTTCCGGAAAGACACTTGCGTTTGCTTCAGGGATTATAAAGAATTCAGAAAAAGGGAAAGGTATACAGGCTTTAGTTTTAACTCCAACAAGAGAACTGGCAGAACAGGTCGCAGACGCTTTAAAGAAATTTTCAAGATACAAACATTTAACGGTTACTGCTATTTACGGCGGAGTATCGATTAATCCGCAATTTAGGCAGTTGCGAACAGCAGATATTGTGGTGGGGACGCCTGGCAGAATACTAGACCACGTTGGAAGAAATAGTGTTGATTTTAGCAATGTAAAAACCCTTGTTTTAGATGAAGCGGACAGAATGCTTGATATGGGATTTATAGATGATGTTGAAAAAATAATAAAGCAGTGTTCCCGGGAAAGGCAGACTCTTTTGTTTTCAGCTACAATTTCAGACGATATAGCTCGTCTTGCTCACAGATATATGAAGGATTCGGTTGAAGTTTCTGCAGAGTCTTATGTTGATCCGAAAAAATTAACCCAGGTCTGCTATGATATTGCAGATAATTTAAAATTCTCCTTACTGGTCAATCTATTAAAGCACGAGAAAGCAGGGCTTGTAATGGTTTTCTGCAACACAAGGAAAAATGTAGATTTCGTTGCAAACAATTTGAAATCTGCGGGGGTAGATGCCATGGCCATTCACGGGGGATTTTCCCAGGACAAAAGAACCAGAACAATGAAGCATTTCAATTCACAAAAAGTCTATGTTCTTGTATGCACTGATGTAGCTTCTCGCGGACTTGATATCCCGGGAGTTTCACATGTTTACAATTACGATATGCCCAAAGAGAGCAAGCAATATCTGCATAGAATAGGAAGAACCGCACGAGCCGGACAGGAAGGAAAGGCGATAAATATTCTTGCACGCAGGGATTATGATAATTTTATGAGGGTATTGAGAGACTATGAAGTAGACGTAATTAAAGAACAAACACCATATATAGAAAGAGTAAGGATAGGATGGAGGGAAACACCGAAAAGATGGTCTGAAAAACCGAAAAATTTTAGAAACCAGAATAGGAGATATGGGGGGGGATATAGAACCTGATTATAAAAAATTATTTTTATTTAAAATTTGAAATATAAATCATATAACGCTGCTTACTAAAAATAAACAATTAAAGTTTCTTTATCCTTTATCTTTCTTTCAAACATATCTGAAAGTGAAAGCACCGTATCTGTTGAAACGATCAGGGTCTTCTCTCACATTGATGAAAAGTGCAGGGCTGCAGATGCGGAAGTCGTTGTTTTCCCGACCCCTCCCTTTCCGCCGAACATTATTACTTTTTGAGGCATATGCAACACATTTTTGATATTCCTTAATTTGTTGCATGTATGCAACGCCGGTGAATAATCCAATTGCGTTTCATATAGGTTCATCTTTGTAAATTTTCTTTTATTTTTAAAATACCCGTAATTATTAAAGAAAAATTTAAAAATAGAGTCAATAAAATGTATTGTTCAAAATTCGGTACCGATTGCCTGCACTCTGTAATTTCGGATGATAGATTTGTCTTTGTGATGATTTACAAACGATTCAAGAGACGATATGGAAACTGATATCGATAAAATCAAAGAATTGTCAAATGAAAAAGAAGACGAGAACTGGGAGTACCGGTCTTTTCTGAAAGGTTGTGATATATCAGAAGAGGATATTGATTCAATTGTGCATAAATTATATGTGCAAATGTCCTCGGAAATAGATTGCAAAAAATGTGCGAACTGCTGCAGAGAAGTGCGGCCGGTCCTGGATGAGGGGGATATTGAAAGATTTTCTAAAGGTTTGGGCATCTCTGCTGCCCGGTTCAAAGACAGGTACTTAGTCAGGGACAAGGACTCTCGGGGGTATGTATTTAACAAAAAACCATGCCCTTTCCTGAAAGATAACCTATGTTCCTATTACGCTTACCGTCCCAGGGATTGTGTATCCTACCCTCATCTGGATAAAGACGGTTTCGTTTTCAGATTAATTGATGTGATAGACAATTGCTCTATCTGCCCGATCGTGTTTAATGTTTATGAGTGTTTGAAGGATGAGCTCTGGAACGGGTTTAATGTCTTTGATGACTTTGACGAAGAATTTTAAATTGAATTTATTTGAATTTAATCAATTAAATAAAAAGGAGTAAAATGTCGGTAAAATACCTGAACCGCAGAGGTGGTACATATTATCTGCACGAGGGAAAAACAAAAAAAGGAAACCCCAAATATTATTTTTCAAAGAAAAAGGACGGGGCACTGGTGAGTTCTATCCCTGACGGTTATGAGATCTATGAGAACCCTAATGCGCAGGTTTTTTTAAGAAGGATTCCTCCTAAAATCATAACAGGTGAAGAACTATCAATAGTTGAAAACTGCGTTAAAAAATACTCGGAGTTAAAGGATTTTAAAATTGATGTTAAGAAAGATAATATTGTAATCTTTATCCCGGATAAGGATCCGGATGATTTAAAAGAGATACTTTCAGATTTTGCAGGATATGTTGATCCCGATACTGATTCGAAATTAAGTCGATTTTTGGAAATGACTCAGACTTACTCGCCTATGATGCGTTTTGTACTTATTGACAAAAAGACCAGGGAATTTAATGTTGAAAGATTTTGTTTTTTAGGTTCAATTGATGACTGGATATTCCTGGATTGGTCTGCTGACCTGGCGAACCTTGTAAAAAAATACTGTAAACATTTAGGTAAGGAATCGTTTTACGAATTGCATGGATTTTAGTAAAAACGCATATCCTTTCTTCAGTTTCAATTTCAATCCTTCTGCCATCATCTCATCATAGTACTCATCAATCTTCTTTATTTTTTTCCGGGAGGTTTACCCTCTCAGCGATACTTTTAAATTTTTTATCAATATTCACTTTAACGGACTTTATTATCACTCCGTATTATGCAGTTTTCATATTTAAAAGCATGTTCTTTATTTTCAATATATCAAAACTACAAAAAATACTCTAAAAGCATGTCCCTCATATAATCAAGTTCCAGATTCTTGTTTTTGATGCGTTTGTATTTTGCCATTGATTTCTCTTTGAACTTATTTTTATCATAATCAAATTCATTCAGGGTCACTTCTATCTTTTTATCTGAAATCTCAATAAAATTAAATGATGGATTAACGAATCTTGAAAGATTTGACATGGTGCCGGCGTGCACTATTCCAAGTTCTGCCTTTCTGCCTTCATTTGAGCCTATAATGTGGTCTGCTCTTGGAATGTGTTTATGCCCGCCTAAAACCATATCAATGCCGTTTTTAAAGGCGAACCTTATTACATTTCCGCAGTCCCTTACGGTAGAAACAGTAACTAAACCGGGAAAAGGGGTTAAATGGTGGTGCATTGTCAGGATCCTTAAGCCGTCAGCCCCGCTGTCATCCAATAACTTTTCTGCTCTGATTAACTGCTCCAAACCTACTTCGCCGTCACTTAAATCCGCCTCCGTAGAATCAAATGCTATAAAGGCGATGTCATCGACTTCATAAAATATCGGGTAAGAGAGCATTCTTCCAAATGTTTTTGTTTTCACGGAATATTTTTTAAATTTCTTCAAAAAATACGGGTGTCTCCGAAACATAACCTCCCCGCCTCTTTTTTCATCCCAGTTGCCCGGATTTGGAAGTATGTCCGCCTTAAAACTTTTAAACAATTTCTCTGTTGCCTTATAATCCCCTGGAGACCAGCTTTCAAGTATGTCCCCCGTTAAAAGCAAAAGATCGGGATTCCGTTCATTCACCACCTCAATTATACTTTCAAGTATGCGGGGGTTATGCTTCCCGAGGTGAAGATCAGATATGTGTGCTAAAAGGGTCATTTTTGTTTATTTTTATTAAAATTTGAAAATAAAACCATATAACGCTAATTACTCGGGTTGGACAAACGAGGAAATCGCCCCATGGATAATACAATGAAAAGTGCAAAGAGGTAGAATCGGATACTGCTGTTTCCCCTGCTTTACCTTTCCCGCCGAACATTGTTATATGAACCGCAATTAGATTACGCGTAAAAATCGCAAAACGATTTTCAGCACACGGAATTTCTATGAAATTCCAATTGTTCACCAGCGTTTCATATACGCAACGCATTTTGAGAACATTTATAGTGCGTTGCATATACTTTTTGAGGCATGTTCATCTTTGTGAATTTTCTTTTTACCTGCAGAATTGTATTTATATTTCCAATTCTAATTATAATATTATATTAACAAAATTTATTTGGAAAAACATGAGCTTTTTCTTATATAAGTTATTGAATAAATTACGATGGAATATTTTAGAGAACTGGGCATTATAGAGCCTATTTTGAAATCTATAGAAGAAGAGGGGTTTGAGAAACCAACCGAGATACAGGAAAAATCAATTCCTTTGGTCCTCGCCGGGCGCGATGTTATGGCCGGAGCTGCAACAGGTTCCGGAAAGACGCTTGCATTTGCTTCGGGGATCATAGCGAATTCCGAAAAAGGAAATGGAATCCAGGCATTGGTTTTAACTCCCACAAGAGAGCTGGCAGAGCAGGTCGCGGAGGCTTTGAAAACATTTTCAAAATACACTCCTTTAAAGATTGCGGTTGTTTACGGGGGCCTGTCAATCAACCCGCAGATTAATGCATTAAGAACAGCGGATGTTGTAATAGGAACGCCTGGGAGACTGCTGGACCATATTGAAAGACGCACCATTGAACTTGGCAGTGTAAAAACCCTTGTGCTGGATGAAGCAGACAGAATGCTTGATATGGGATTTATAGACGATGTTGAAAAAATAATAAAGCAATGCAATGTGAGGAGGCAGACTCTTTTGTTTTCTGCTACAATCTCGGGCGATATATCTAATCTTGCCCGGAAATACATGAAAGATGCGGTTGAGGTTTCTGCAGAGTCCTATGTTGATCCGAAAAAATTAACCCAGGTCTGCTATGATGTTGCGGATAATTTGAAATTCTCTCTGCTTGTTCATTTACTGAAACACGAAAAATCAGGTCTTGTAATGGTTTTCTGCAACACGCGGAGGAATGTGGACTTTGTTGCAAACAATTTAAAATCTGCAGGAACACATGCGATGGCTATTCATGGAGGATTTTCTCAGGAAAAAAGGAACAATACAATGAAGCATTTCCATTCGCAGAAAGTATATGTCCTTGTATGCACTGACGTAGCTGCTCGCGGTCTGGACATCCAGGGCGTTTCGCATGTTTACAATTATGATATCCCTAAAGAGAGCAAGCAGTATATTCACAGAATAGGAAGAACCGCAAGAGCCGGAAAAGAAGGGAAGGCGATAAATATTCTTGCACGCAGGGAAGATTATGAGAATTTAACACAAGTATTGAGGGACCATGAGGTGGACATAATCAAAGAAAAGACGCCGTATGTAAAAAGAGTGGGGGTGGCATGGAGGGAAACACCGAGGAGGTGGGCGGAAAACCCGAAAAATTTTAGAACCCGGGACAGAAGATACGGGAGCGGGTATAGAAGGTGATTATACGATTGATATCCCTGATTCTGTAACCTGCTTTTCCTCTTTTTCAATAGTTCATCTGCAACCTTATCTGCCCAGTGCACTGCTTTATTTATTTTAATTAAAACAACAATAATTAAAAATAATAATGGGCAAAATGGCTGAAATACTGATTAAAGATGGTGTGAAATACAGGTTGTGGACGCCAGAAAATGAGCCCGATGAATTTGAGCCAATGGTAAAATATCATGTCAAGGATATTTTTGGGAAGGGTTGCGAGTACTTTCCAAAACAAAAACTAAAGACGCTTGCAGACAATCGATCAATTCCAGACGGTTTTGTTATTGACTTTGAAAATCAAAAGTGGTATATTGTTGAAAATAAATTGCTTTGTGATGATGCGATAAGACGCATTTCTAGCCAGATAGTTCGTTACAAAAACGCTATAAGAAACCCCCAGACAAGATTGCAAATATTTAATTCAATTTATTCTGAGGTGAATAAGCCAGAAATGCATCAATTTCTTTATGATTTGATCATCAATAGAAATCCTGAGATTGTAATTTTAATCAACAGCATTGATGGCGAGTTGGGAGAACAATTTGAAGATGATGTTGGAGGGACAGATAAAAATGTGAAAATTGTAGTTTTTAAAACATTTGCAAGAGATTTCGTTGATCCAAGAAAATCACACCTCCATCTAATTACTCATTTTATGTATGATGTTGGAGAACCCGCCTTTGTTTTTCATAAAGATATGGTAGAACCAAAAGTTGATATTACTAAGTCAGGCAGTGATATGGAACATGTTGAAGGCAATGAGTTGCATAAATACTTTGCAGAAGTATATGGGGGGCTGGAGATTCCCTGAGATAGGGCATGATGAAGGAGTAAAACGATTGATAGTCAAAGAGAATGGAGTGTGTTATTTGTATAAAAACGATCCTTTAACCCCAGATGAGTTAAAGAGTTATGAGGAAATAATAATGTCAACGCTAAAATCTGAAACAGAGAATATGTTGAAGAAGTACAAAAACTCTTCAACCAATTGAAACAAAGGTGAAAAACACCCAAAAAGATAACATAGGCGAAATGAAAGTTGCCCACAAAACTGTTCTTGGAGAGGACGCAGGAATCAAACTTATGGAAAAACAAAAACATTCACCAGTTGTTGAAAGAATGACTGGAGTGTGTAGCCCAAGCACACCTGAAGAGGTTGATATGTTGATAGACACTATTGAATAGGGGGATTTTTATGCTTACGAACATTAGCGCAGCAACCTTTATATTTTTTAATTTTTATGCAAATTTCACATTTAAAAACATATTTTTGTTTCAAGAACAATGCTTATCCAGGTAATTCAGAACAAATCCCGGCAGTTCAAGCAGGTATTCCTTAAACTCCGAGTCCCTGAGCCCAGAGATGTTTTCCCTTGCAGCATTTACTCTTTCATCAATCTTTTTTTCACAGTAGTCGATTGACTTTGATTCTTCCATGGCATTCATTATCCTTTCAGCGGCACTTATTTCAATGCCCCCTCCAAAATTTTCTCTCAAAAATTTTCTCGTCTCATCGCCAGAATTTTCATGGAGGTGGATTAACGGCAGGGTTAATACTCCATTCCTAAGATCGCTTGGAATCTTTCCTTTTTTTACTGCCGAAAGATCAAGGATGTCGTCCCTTAATTGATACGCTACTCCAAGATTTTCGCCAAATTCCGCTAAGGCGCTGACCTCTTCTTTTGAGCCGCCCCCAGCCAATGCTCCGACATGCGTGGATGCCTTGAACAGCGAAGCAGATTTTTTCTTTACCTTTAAGAAATAAAAATCCTCGCTTGCTTTTTCTAAAGAATTCGATATATCCATCAATTCGCCGTTGCATACATCAAAGCCGTAATTTGCGATTAATCTCGTAACTTCAGTCCCGTAATTTGTGGACAAGGCTACCGCCAATGATATTAGAGCATCGCCTATTATTATTGCCGCTCCTCTGCCTAACTTTTCATGGAGGGCGGGTATTTTCCTTCGGATTGTGTCTTTATCGATTATATCGTCATGTATCAGGGTGGCATTGTGGGTAAATTCCATCGCCATCGCCAGCGGAACCGCATCCTCCATATTCCCGCCAACTGCCTGATACGAAAGGGTGGTCAGAATGGGTCTTATTCTCTTTCCACCCGAAACTAATTGTTTGATATAAGAACCCATGCCAGAGCCGTGATCGTCCGGGATAACGCGATCTAAGTGTTTATCAAACAAATCAGCTGCTTCGCCTGCATAACCCCGGAATTTCATGTCGTTCATGTTTTATTATTTAAAAATTAAAATTAAGTAAAAAAGAATAAAGAATGATATGCATTCCAGTTATTGAAAATAATGTGGTGTTGATGGTAGAGAAAGCAAATGCCGCGGATTCCGACCTGGTTGAACTCAGACTGGATTACCTGGACAGTTTCGAAAATTTGGGGGCTATAAAAAATATCCTGAAGCCAAAAATCGCAACCTGCATGCCGAAATGGGAGGGCGGCAATTTCCCGGGGACAGAGGACGAGCGAATTGAAATTCTACTTGATGTTATAGATTACTGCGATATGGTCACTGTTGAGTTAAATACCAGAAAAGAATTTCTGGATGATGTAATTGAAAAAGCAAAGGATAGAGGAGTTAAGGTAATTGTTGCATACCATAATTTTAAACTAACACCCGAAAAAGATGAAATTTTAGAGATATTAAGGAAAGAAAAAGAATCCGGGGCAGATGTTGCTAAGGTGGCGTTCCTGGGAAAAAATCACCTGGATGTTCTGAATGTCCTTTACTGTTTGGCGGATAATGACCTGGATATTCCGATCATTGCGGTATCGATGGGCGAACTCGGTAAAATCACAAGGGTGATGGCTTTAGTTTTCGGCTCATATCTAACGTACGCTTGCGCTGAGAAGGGCAAAGAATCTGCTCCGGGGCAGCTGACGGTAGAGGATGTTAAAAAGATTTTGAAAATTTTGGGATAAAATGGCACGCTCAATAACCGACTACTTTGAATCATCGTTTAACATCATAACCCGCACCCCGAGAATCCTTGTCCCCTACATCTTCTCCATGGCGCTGCCAACCATTATAAGCGTCCTGATAATAACCGCCCTGCTCCTGCTATCCATGAATTTTATTGGTGACATTGCCGCTTTTTTAGAAAAAAATGAGGATTTGTTGTTTGATGAAGATATGATGTATGATTTAGAAGAAAGTATGCTGGACGGGGGTGGTTTAGCGGGATTAGAGATGATGGGGGTTATATTCTTACTTTCGCTCCCGATTATTTTCATTATTTCGTTATCGCTGTATTCGTATATTTCCGGGGGAACAATCGGTTATGTCTCGCAAAGCCTTGCATATGGACGCGCCGGGATGAAATTCAAAAATTTTTTATTCTACGGCAGGAGATGCCTTTTGCGATTATTCATACTAAACTTGCTGAAGGTAATATTCTCTTGTGTGCTTTTAGCGTTGATTATTTTTGCCTTAACCGTTAACCCGTTCTTAGCCGTGTTATTCCTGATTATCGCTATTCCAGTACTGCTGTTTGTGTTCTTCTTTTTGTTTTTCACAGATGAATGCATCGTCATCGAAGGCACCGGAGTTGCAGATTCCATCAAAAGAAGCGCGGATATCGTAAGCAATAATATTTCAGAAGTTATAGCTTTTATTTTAATCTTAATTGTTGCGTGGGCGGTATATTTTATTATATTTGTAATCGCACAACTCACGGCAGTTATTCTTAACTCAGATATCTCGCCAATGTTCTACTTCTTTGAAGCATTGATACTAGCTCCATGGATACATATCGCGAAAATAAATTTCTTTCTGGATAGAATAAATAGGGGGGTCTTGGGAACGGTGAGAAATGAAACATTGGAAAGAGCGGGGGATAGATCCCTGGAAATAGCAGTGTGTGAGATAACGAGAGAAGAAACATGGAAGAGGGCAAGAGAGAGAATAAGAGAGACATTAATGGAGAAAAGAGAAGAAAGATTTGATGTAATTGGAACAACAAAGGCGCTTTTATTCAATTCCCCCGGCATATTGAAAAATTTTCTTGCGAGCAATTTGCCTTATGTGTTTGCTGTTCTTGTTTTTTGTATGGTTGGTTTTGCTGCAGGGTACTACATAGGCGGTGAATTCTCATTTTTAAGCGATGATCTGGCATATCTTTTGATTTCAGAGAGTGAGGATGGTTTTTTTGGGTATACTTCGATGCCCTTCATAGACACATTAATGTATTTTTTCCATAATTCGTCGGTATCTGTCGGTATAGCGTTTGGAGGATTGTTCTTTGGAATACCCGCTGCTTTAGGGACGATCGTCAATACGTGCATGGTAGGGTTTTTTTATGGATTATTGCCCCCCCATATAATGACGGCGATTATACTGCCACACGGACCATTTGAATTATTTGCATTGTTTATTTCTGCAGTGGCTGGCCTAAAATTGGGAGTAAAATTTATGACTGGTGCAGAGGATATCGATGATGTTTTTGAGGAAACTCTGAGAATTATGTTTGTTGTTGTTGCACTGTTAGCGATAGCGGCATTTCTTGAAGCATTTGTCGCTCCATTGCTGGTTCACGCCATTATTTAATCTTTTATATTAGTTTTTCTAAAATTTTAAATAAGCAAAAGAATGAAACTTGAATTTATAAGGCCGTACCTTAAGTATATCCCGGAAATAAAGCGCCCCCAGAGGCATGTTCCGTTCAAAGAAAAATTGATGTGGACAGGGATAGTGCTGGGACTTTTCTTTATAATGGGGATTACTTATCCCATCGGAGTTGGGGGGTATGACCTGCCTGAGCAACTACAGGTGATGCAGATGATATTCGCAAGCCAGCTGGGGAGTATTATTTCGGCCGGGATAGGACCGATAGTTACGGCTTCAATTATACTCCAGATAATGGTGGGTTCAAAAATGATAGATCTTGACTTAAGCAAGACTGAGGATAAAGCATTGTTCCAGGGAACTCAGAAAATATTGGTGGTCATAATCGCATTTTTTGAGGCCGCAGGCTTAGTTGTTATGATGCATTTGGTTGACACGTGGGTTCCTGTGACCGGGATGGCCGGAGGGGGTTATTGGGCCGTGGATTGGGTTGCAAGAATGCTGGTCATATTACAGATAGGTCTGGGTTCAATTTTTTTGATGTTCATGGATGAACTGGTGACGAAGTGGGGCATAGGCTCCGGCATAGGGCTGTTCATTGCCGGGGGGGTTTCGCAGACAATAATTGCTGGATCCATAAACCCACTGTCTCAATCAGGCGAATTAGGCGAGTGTATGGGAATTACGGGTGTAATCCCATCATTTATATGTTCTTTATCAAGTGGGCAGTTCAACTGGGTGGTCCTGTTTCCAATATTGGCAACAATAATAGTGTTCCTTGTTGTGGTTTATGGTGAAACAATGAGGCTTGAGGTCCCATTGAGTTATGGCGGGATAAGAGGCATTGGGGGAAGATACCCGCTAAAATTCTTCTATGTATCAAACCTTCCCGTTATATTGGCATTCGCTTTACTGACAAATGTTCAATTGATTGCGGGCACTTTCGGCGTAGAGCCATCTAACCCCACACCCGTGGGGATAATAACGGGTCCTGATGGTCTGGATTACCCATATAATTACTCCGGGTCCCAAAAGGCAGTGTATTATATATCTCGTTACATAACGTTAAATGAATTAAATGGTATACTGTCTCCTGATACAAGCAGGGGCGGCAAGTTAACTCCTGAGGAAATCGGAATGCTGTTTGCCCCAGACATAATATTACATCTAATTACCTACACCGCGGTATTTCTGGTGCTCTGCGTGGTGTTTGGAAAGTTCTGGGCAGAAACCACTGGAATCGGAGTTGAGAGAGTTGCAGACCAGATACACGGCGGAGGAATGCAGATTCCAGGATTTAGACGGGATAAAAGAGTTATAAAAAAAGTTTTGAACCGCTATATCCCCCAGATTACAATAATCAGTTCAATAGCAGTGGGTTTATTGGCTGTTGGTGCGGATTTGCTCGGTGCACTGGGCAGTGGAACCGGAATACTCCTGACCGTGGGAATCTTATACCGTACATATGAGGAATTAAAGAAGGAAGAAGAAGCAGATATGCCAAGGGCGTTGAGGAAGTTTATCGGAAAAGGGTGATCATTCACTGTATGCCGCAGAACACCCCTCTTTTTCGCTCAAAGAAACCGAGATTTTCTTGTTAATCCTTTCCCTGAGTCTTAAATGAATATATTTCGCAAGGCATTCAGTGGTTGTGGATTCAACCGGCAGCACCGCAACATCACTTCTTGGAAAAATGTACCCGGGCTCGTTTTGAATCTCAATTGACTCTTCAGACAACTTCGCATCTTTTGATGAAATAAGCACCCTGTGATCCAGTTTGTCGCATATTTCATCCACGGCATTTTTCAAATCACTAAAATCCATAACCATAAACTCTTCATTTAATCTCCCACAGACCCTGACCTCCACGCTAAAATTATGGCCGTGGATGCGCTCCCCGGTTAAAAAATGTGCTGCAGAGAAATCTCCATTGACCTTTATGCAATACGGCATTTTTATGTTTTATATTTTTAAAATAGAAAGGAATAACATATAAGTTAAAATGATTAAATCAAAATTCAACTCTGAGCCCGTCAGCATAAAAATCGGGATTGTATTTGCAAAACTTGGGATTTCTCCAAATCTGTGGACCATAGGAGCGATAATCCCCGCTGCTTTAGGATTTTTGTGTTTAGCATTTCACAATCTTGTGGGTGGGCTGATTTTCTTTATCATCTCGGGGTTTATCGATGCCGTGGATGGGGCGGTAGCCAGGGTCACCGGAAATGTTACTTCTTATGGGGCATTTTTAGACGGGATTATTGATAGATACGTTGAAGTTCTATTGTACATCGGACTTTTGTTTTATCTTCCCGAAACTCATGGATTCCTATCAAATTCAATATGGATCTCTCTTTTAATCTTCGGGGCGCTGATGCCCACCTATGTCCGCGCATATGCCGACCACAAGGGAGTTGTCACGGAAGGGGAAGACCAGAAAAGGATGGGGGGGATATTGGAAAGATTTGAGAGGATGACCTTGATTTTTATCGGAATGCTCGCAGGTTGCTTTAACCCGACGTATCTAACATATATGATAATTATTGTTGCGATTTTATCAAACTTAACGGCTTTACAAAGAATATTATTCATTGTATTGAAAACTAAATAGTTTTCAATGCTAAAATGCTCAAAATCACGACATGATTTTGGCACACAAAATTGATTATATTTTGATTGAATTGCAATGCAATTTTTTATTGTTAGAAATAAATGGAGTCATCGTCAAATGTGTAGCAATTAGCATATTAAATCTAAATTATTATAAAATGGCTGCACAAGATATATTATCTCCAGTGGATAAAGTTCTACTGTCCATG
>MCBC01000165.1 GCA_001723855.1 Candidatus Altarchaeales archaeon WOR_SM1_86-2
ATTGTCATAATATTTGCATCCTACTATTTTACATAATCCTTCATCTAATAGTGCTGTTTTATTTAGATTATCCTTATTCCATTTGTCCTTCCATTTTGTAATTGCCACTTGTGAAACTTGGGGCTGATTTTTTCCTTTGCCAATTGCATTTCCAAGTATTGTTAGGGGTCGAGAATCCTTACTTATATTTATTTCGGGCAATATTTCACCATCTATTACATCTTGGAACAATCTAATTACTTCCTCTGTGAAAATGTTTTTTAGTTCTTCCTGCTTGCTGTTATCTTTTGGATTTGGTATGCCAAAGTATATCCCGGTTTCGTCACGATATATCTCATTGCCAACTGGAAACTCTACTTCAATGAAGTTTTTTATTTTCTCTTCAATACCTTCTAATAATTCTTTCCGCCTCAAGGTGTCTGGAATGTTATATGATGACCCCATAAATTTCAGTTTATCAAAATTAATAGAAAGTATCCTCCATTTCAAATCTTGAGGACCGGTCAATTCATTGTCAATCAATATCTTTGCAAGAGCCGCCTTATACAAACTCGCGACAGAATACGAGTGATCCCATAATGTAACATCATTGGATGCCCTTCTGGTTTCACCAAGAGCCTTAGAAAATGTTTGTTCAGCAGATTTAAATATGTTTGCCCTTATCTCTTTCCAATCTAATACGCCATCTTTCGCGTTTTTAATTTTACTTAATTCTTTCTCTAAAACGTCACAGAATTCATCACGAAATGATTTTAATTGGCTTAGATTTATTGGCCGTTTTTCGTAACCGAATGCTGTTGAGATAAAAGTATTATCTTTAGATTGTTTTCTTCCAGGTGTGCCTTTATCAACTCCTGAATCAGCCGCATCACATCCAGGAGCTTTCAAAATTTTTAACAAATTAGACTTTCTATTACGACCATGATGATTTTCTATCAATTCACGAAGTATCTTTATCTTTTTTTTGGATTGAAATAGATCATCAACTTCAATTTTATCAATAATATCCATTAAAGATTTGGGCATATAATTTGGATCAAAAATTTTATTATGTGGAAACTTTTCTGGTTCTTTTTCCACAGAAGAATGCCCAACAAACTCTTCACTCAACTTCCCTAAATCATGTATCAACGCCCCAATCTCTGCTAGGAGTATTAAATCCCTGTGCTTGATTATACTTTCCATATTTTTGCTGCACATATTTTTAATTACGCTCATTTTTATGCACTATTCTTAACATTTTTGTTATGTTTGCTGTATATAATTGAGAACATAGATTTTTTGTCCTCTGGCCATACGTTAATTTCATTCTCTTTTATCTCATTAGTAACCCCAAATCCCGCTGTCTTCTTAGCGGAAAATCCATAAATGGTCAACAATTTTTTAACCGCTTCTGCTATTAATTTCAAGTCTTCATCTACCTGTTTTTTTAGTTCGTCTTCGTTTCCTATTAAATCAAAAGGAACATACAGAAGAGAAAATGTTCCAGAAGCCTCCTCCGGTACGATTTCATATAATATTGGATTTTTCCCTGTTTTTGTTTTTCTGTCATGCGGATTTATGACATCTAAACCGATTTTATTGAAAAATGTCGGGTAGAACTGGAGTCGCCCCCTCCTTAGATTTTTATCTTCAGATTCATTTCGCTCATTTCCAAATATTCTTCTTATGATATCCCCCTCGACTTTTATAACATCCTTCATGATCCATCTTAAATTTCCTTTCCATGAAGATGCTCTAACATAAGGAACTTTAAAAACTTTTTCCTTGGAAAGGGGGTTATCTATGATGTAAAATTCCTCATTATCCTGGCTGATATAAGGTTTTTTGAGGGTGAAGGTGACCTTGATAAGAGTTGATTGATCTGGCAAAGTTTCTACATTCGTTTTTGGTTCTTTAATTTCTTTAAAGATTGTCCATTCTCCCAAATTTCCACCATTGCTGACAGAAAATATATCAGTATCTCTTATAAATTTCTTATAACCAGCTTTTATATCCTCTTTTCTATCATCGTTATACTCCTCGTAATATTTCTCAAACAATGACACTTCTTTGATTAGGGTATACCAATTTTTTGGTGTTAGTTTTTCTCTAAAAAAGCGAGGTAGATTTTCTTCCATCCATTCTTCCCGCTGGGCCTTCCCACCACGGAACTCCCTGATTTTAGTCTCTATTTTTTCTTTATCTCTTACCAATAACTCTGCATAAAGATCGTAACTCATTTTATCACCTCACTTAAGCAAGAGACCCCATATTCTTCATTGTATGGGTTCCCAAACTCGATATATAAAATATTTTTTATAGATCTAATGTTGAACTCAAGTGTTTTATTCTCAAATGAAACTTTGTTTGGAACAAATCCAAACACGTTTAGCAAATAGTTTTCATTCTCTTTATCTTTATAAAGATGGGTGAAATTAATCTTTGCAGAGAATTTGTCTTTATCTGAACCAAATAGAAAACGCGAAATCGTTTTTCTTACCATTTTTTCATTTTCACCTTTACATAAATACTCGAAGTTGCTGCAAATTGCCTTACATGGTGTAGAATCATTTTTTATTTTCTTTCTCAAATCATACTTTATTGAAAATCCTGATGGAACGAATCTATTCTTCAACAAACTGTTTAGAGTTCCAAAGAACTTTTCTGGTTGGATGTATATGCTGTCATTTGAAACGCTATAAGTAAGTGAAAAGAAATCATTAAAACTTGGAAAATTAACTTGACCTCCTTGCTTTATCTCTGCAAGTTCTTTAGTTTTTTCTAAACCTCTACTCAATCTATTTTTATCTATTACTGTAACTATATCAAAAACACCAAATCCATTCTGGATTTTCGCTCCGATAGAACCCTGTTTTGAAATAACCGCAAAAAGAAACAGAACCATATTTCTAATATCCTCCTCATCGAAATTCTCATTAATTTTATTGATCGTATGGATCTCTATGCAAATATTATCGTCAAAGAATACTTTCTCGCTCTTTTTATAAATCTGTTTTAACCACCAAAGATTATCCAGTTTTGTATGCCTATAATCTGATTTTGAAGTAGCACTCAAACACAAAGGAATTTTCTGAGCATCTTTAATTTCTAATCTAAATCTTCTGCTCCAGCCAGTACATCCAAACAATCTACAGACTGGACAAACCTTCTCCAAGCCATCTTCTATATTCTTTGTCTTCTCATAAGTATCATAATCAAACTTACATTCAGAATTGCTTGGATCACAAGCATACCCCCCGTAACCTCTTACCAGGGCTTCATACCACCACCTCAAACTCCCGATTATCCCCGTTTCCTTTATCTTTGAGCATTTCCCATCGACATCTCCCGTCCAGATCGGAGTCAATGTTTTTATCCTGATTTTCATTCTGTTTAATTATCCAATTCAAAAATCATACCTCTGCATCCTATATAACCTTCTTCAACTTCTTCAGCGAATCATAATCAATATATCCGAAATTCTTATCTTCACACTATCTGTTTCCAGATGAGATACTTGCATGTGCAGCATTTTTAATTATTATTGTAATTTATTATTAAATTCCTTTGTTAAATTTAAATAAAATTCACCGCCACGCCTTAAATTCGGCATCACCTCTTCCTGAAAAAATCAAACATGCTGTCTTTGGCTTCCTCTAACTCCATCAATCTTTTCATTTTACTCAGTTCGATTCCCAGCCCGGATGTCAGGGGTTCCAGAAGCTTGAAAGTTTCTTCTTTTTTAACAAATATCTCCTTGGGCAGAACTTTAGTATTTTCTGCGAGTTCCAGAAACCGCTCAATAAACTCTGGTTTATATCTCGCATGCCTTGCCAGGTGGAAGGCTAATATCATACCGGAATAGTGATCTACCCATAACATCACATAAGGATAATAGGGTCTTTCCCCCCTTTCCTGTACCGGGTTGGGATGATAAAAGAAGTCGATCTCCCAAACTCCCCGGCGCCTGGGGATCATTTTCCTGATTTTTTCCAGACGGTTTACATTGATTGGTTCCGGGATAGTTTCCGCTTTTTCCAATCCTGGCGGCTTCAGCCACTCATCCCTCCATATCAAACCTCCTTTTTCCTTCTCGGGCACCCTAACAAAATAATGATCTTCTATTTTAGGATCAAGCATACCGGGATCGTTTTTAAAGCGCAGTGAAACATCGATCGCCTGCTGTAAAGCTAATGTTAGATACTCTGCCTCTTCACCGCTCAGATACCAGGGATGATACCCCGGGAGATAATTCCTGAATAACGGCCATGAATTACTTCCCCTGAATTTCAAACCAAGTTTCTTTATTACCCTCATATCCCGCTTATCTAAAAATTTTCTATCCTCAAATGAAGCCATCAGACATTTTTGAAGATGAAGCACATCACTAGGGGATGAATATGGATGAGATGACAGCATTCTCAAATACCCCTCCACTCCCTCTGTGCCGAGATAAACGCCTAAGGCAAAATGCTCCCCTCGCCTTCCCATAACGCAGCAGTAGCCAATTTCACCGCTTACCGGGTTTTGAACCCCGAATAGATCGGAATCCCACATCCAGTCCCAGCACCCTGTCTTCTTAAATTCCGTTGCCGCATCATATAACGCTTTCCATTCCAGGAGAGAGGGCGGCTTATCGCTCATTTTTACACGATGCCCCTTCATTTTTATGGTTTATTATTTGGTTTGAAAATAAATAATCTATTATACTTATGGATCTAAATATTTATATACCCGGATAAATGGAAACTGAAAGATTCAAGGGAACGATAAGTTTTCGTGCCATGCATCCGGACGGAAAAATAAAGGATGAGAAGTATGAAAAACCCTGGCTGGTAAAATTTAGCTCGCATGAAAATCGTTTTATGATGGCAGATGATTATTGCACTAACCCCGAGTGTGATTGTAACGATGTCAGCCTGTGGTTCCTGGAAATAGATGAAACGGGGCATGTGGCATCAGATCCAATGCAATTTAACATCCGCCTGGATATTGAAACATGGCAGGAAAAAGAAGAACAAGGGGGATCAGGGCACACCCGGGATTTTGTTGGTGAATTCATCAACAATCTTCCGGCAGAACTGAAAGACCGTTTCAAGGGCACTTACGAGGGCATAAGGAAAAGAGAACTTAATATGGAAAAATTTGAGATGAGTGCAGACGATATCAAAAAAGGAAGAATGGTGCCCTATGTCGATGTTTTCGGCGATACGGGAAGCCCCCTCTCAGGAGGTCAACAGGTCGGATTCATTTTTGAATTTGATGATAAAGAATATTACGTAATTGATCTTTATTGCATCAACCCGGCATGCGACTGCAAGGAAGTTCAGCTTGTATTTATAACGGAGAAGACGGAAAAAAATACCGCTTCACAGATATTTGATGCTCGTTTGACTCTTGGCGGAAGAATAAAAGAAATAGATGCGTATCGGTGCACAAAGAAAGAGGCAAAAGAAATAATCAACGGATGGAAAAAATCTGATTTTTATGTGCCAGGTGCACTAAAAACCAGATATGATGACATGAGGAAGGTTGGGAAAAGATTAGTTGAGAAAGGCGGTAATCTCAATAAGCCGACCAAACGATCTACCTCTGCTGTTAGAAAAGAAAAAATCGGCCGCAACATGCAGTGTCCCTGCGGCAGCGGGAAAAAATACAAGAAATGCTGCGGCAAAAAATAAAATTCACCACCATGCCTTAAATCCGGCATACTCTTTATATGTGAATTTGACGGACAAGTTAAACATTAATAATTTTCACCCCCTGATATGTTTTCTTCTGAATTTTGAGATAATAATTCTTCCGGTTCTAAAATTTTTATCAAATCCTCCGCTCTTGTGAAATCAGTATCTCTTTGAACTAAACATTCCGCATTTTCAAGTACCGCACAAGCAACTTGAACAGAATCTCCAGCGCGAAGGCGATTATGTTGCAATTTCAAATGCTCTGTCAAATAATAATTTTGAGATCGGTACAATTCTAAGATTAGGATACGCTCTCAGTTCTTCAATAAACTCATTCACAAGATCCGGATCACCACTTCTTCTTGATATACCGGATGCTATTTCAAGAATTGTAAATTCTGATGTGCACGCAGTAAATTTACCGTCTCTAATCTTTTCCATCAGTTTCTTTGAACTCTCTGTTCCCTTCTCATCTGTAAAGAATGAGTTTACAATCACACTCGTGTCTATATATATCATCTTACCCCCTGATGTCATCGATTACCTCTTTTGTTGAAATCCCCCATGTTTTTTCCCTTATCCTTTCGCCGAGTACTTCTAATTTCTCAAGTGCGCGAATATCTTTCTCCCCTGAAGATTCCAGCATTTCAAGTTGATTTCTTAATCCGTTCAATTCCTGATAGACAGCACCTATCTGGTGCTTTATCATTCTTAGATCAACATTTACATAAGCCATTTTAATTTTTTAGAACGTACATTACCAATTAATAAATAAGTATATAACGTAATTAAAGTTATATTAAAAACCCGTATTAAAAAAGAAAATTCCATATGCCATTTAAATAAAGGTCACCACCATGCCTTGAACCCGGCATAGTCTTTCTCCCCGATCAAATGCTTCACCAACTTATACGCCTCCAGCCTCATCAGCCTCTGGTACGAGACCTTCCTTTTCAAATCCTTATGCTGGATCGTGGTTTTAAGTTTCTCATCGTGTTCTGAAAGGAAAATTCTCCTCCCGTCATCATTCAGATAGCAAGCGTTCAATTCCTCCTGGAAGTGCTCTGGCTTTATCACCTGGTTGTTTATCAACTTAAATATCACCCTGTCAGCGATTATCGGCTTGAAAACCTCGCTCAAATCCAGGCTTAAAGAGAACCTCCTCTCCCCCGGCTCGTGCAGATAAGAGATGGTTGGGTTTAACTGTGTATGGTAGATTTCGGTTAAGGTATTCCCGTAGATAAGCGAATTGCCAAAGGAGATCAATGCGTTGATCATATTATCCGGGGGGCGTTTAACCCTCTTCTCAAACTCAAAACCCTTTCTCAGGATCTTGTTAAAGCACCCGTAGTAAGTATCCCTGACCCTGCCCTCCACCGCCATCAACTCAAGGATGTTGTCTGTTCCACCTACATTTTTCCTCTCGGTCTTTATTTTTTCAATCTCCCCCCCAACATCCTTGTTCTGCTTCTTGTAATGCGCAAGGTTCATCAGTATGTTGTGGATCGCGGTATCAACAAACTCCCTCGCTATCCTCATCCTCCTTTCCTTATCAAGGTAATGCTCAACCTGCTTTACAACAAGAAAACCCGAATTAAGATACTCTCTCGGGTAGTAGGTTCCGGAGTAGTAGCCGTAGTAGTTGAAGAAATGCACGGGTATCTTATTCTGCGCGAGAAAAACGAGCAGTTTCGTGTTAACATCCAGTTCTCCCAGAACAAATATCGAGGAGATGCCGTTAACCGGCATCGGTTTCTTTTCACCGTCCTTCTCAAAATAAATGGTGTTCTGCTTTCTTTTGAGCCGCCCGCTTTTAAGTATGTAGTAATCCCTTTTCATAATCATATCTTTATTATAAACCGGTGCCGGCTACCCCATCCTCATGAAACACCCTGGTCTCATTATCTAACGGGAACCATTCTTCATCAGGAAACTCTTTAAACCTCTCGGTTGATACCAAGACCGCATTGGTTTTTCTATCATCGGACACTATCCTTAAACCACTCCCGGATACGTATTCTATCGGATTATGACCGGGATGTTCCCTGAACAGATAATACAGTCCTGCAGGCATTGTAAAGAACTCTTTATCGGTCATTTCCTCATCATCAAGTTCAAATTCTTCGGTGTCTTCATTCCAGGAGTCCATGATATCGACCTCGGTTTCTTTATTTTTATCCGCGGCAAATAATCTTTTAGAGTCGCTGAACACATAAGACAGATCCTTAAATGATGCATGCAATTCAATAACCTTCATTCCGTCACAAACACCACTCAAACACCTCATGGATTCACTCTTTTCACGCTTCTTTTTTAATGCGGATTCCACATTCTCCACCGCAACCTTGAAGAGATTCCCGCCACCTATCTTTTCCCCAAGATAATCATCATTTGCTTTATCCGAGACCATAAAGGGCTTCCTGAAGCCGTCTTTGACTTCGTAGACGAACACCCAGTTCTTCTGCCTGAGTATCCCGAAGCCCTTTTCCCCGGGATCGCTGGTATATGCTATGAATATCCTTCCATGCAATCTTTTTATGTCATTAAATTTTAAGTTCTCAAACACACTCCAGTCCTCATCACAACCTGCTACACCCCAGCTATTCTTCAACACCATCGAAAATTCAATGTCTATGGGTCTTTTTGCAATCAAACCAAATAACATCTTCATTTTAATAATATTTTTTGTAAAAAAATAAAAATAAAATATTAACACCTGCAGAATTCATGGTAACTGAATTTTCCGGAAATCCGACATGATTTTCAAGCACGTTTATTTCATCAACCCCGTATTTCCCGCTCAACCGCCATCAAAAATATGCTTACGGGAATTATTAAACTATCCCCGTTTCTTTTGAATGTCGTCTTTGAAAGAAGTATGTTTTCATCAAACAGATGCTTGTTGCTGAAATCCTGAAATCCGACCATGTTCTGCCACTTGATCTCTACCCCGATCTTCCTGTCCCTGCAGAACACAAAGTCGGTTTCTTTCTTTGCGGCATAATACCCGAGAAAGCCGTCATAATTCTTGTGTCTGTCAGCTCTTGCGAGATGCTCTAAAACAACGCCCTCAATGAGTTTATCTGCCGCATCTGTTGAGTAATCATCGTATTTTCCGTGAACGTATCCCCTGAAAACGCTGTACAGGAAGGGGTCTGTGAAATAGGTCTTCCTCTGTTTTCTCAGAATTATCGTTTTCTTGCTGACATCAAAGAAATACAGGTTGTTTGTCAGCATGAGGTCGTCAAGCACATCAAGGTATTCCGACAGGGTTGAATGGGCTGGTATTTCCATCTCCTTCGCCAATGCGCTCAAAGAATAACTTGAAGAGTACATCCGTATCACCCCGTTAATCACACTCCTGAACAACCTCTCTTTCTTGCCGATTTTACTTAAATCCCCCAGCACCCACCTGACATATATCTCATAAGTCTCTTCAGACACGCCCCCGTTTTCAAAGAACTCGTATGTTGGTTTAAGGTATCCCCCGCAGACTAAGTATATCCTCAAATACTTATTCAGGTCGTCTAGATACGGCATTAATTCCAGCGAAACTTCATGCAAATTTTCTACATTGATTTCCTTCAAATCAAGATGGTTGAATTTCCTGTAGAATGTGTCTGTGAATTGTTTGAATGACAGCGGCAGGAATAATCTCATATCTATGTTTCTCCCCGGAAGTCTCTCGGTTCCGTGTTTCAGCACCGCTGCATTGCTTCCGGTAATAACTACAATTTTATTTTTGCATAACCCCGTTTCCAGGAAATATTTAATCGCTTTTTCCCACTCAATCACTGATGTTATTTCATCAAGGAAAATGTATGCCCCGTCCATAACGATCTGGTCTATGGTTCTGAACAATTCAATCAAATCGTTCTTATCCTTTAAAGGTTCACAGGAGAAGTATACCAGTTTCTTCGGATCAATGTCTTTTTTAATCAGGTTGTGTATCGCTGTTTTCAGAAATGTTGTTTTACCTATCTGTCGCGCACCCAGAAGTATGCTGTTTTCAAGATCAAAGTCGTAATTAAATCCCGGTTCCCTGGATAATGCGATCCTTACCTTTTCATCGTCTTCAATTGCCCCTTTACCTTTCCACCACGGGTTTTGCAGTATCAGTTCTTCCTCCATTTTCAATATCGATTATTAATAATCAAAGAATAAATATAAATGGATTTTTTATAATCAAATACTGTCGTATTTTATTTTTTAGTAATTTTCCTCAAGATTTTACCTATATTTTCCCGGAAAGACCTGCCGGGCATTCCCGTAGCAGCAAGTTCTTCCTCGCTCTTCCCTTTAATTAATTCCAGGTTTTTCCTTGCAAATTCATAATCTGGTTTAAGGGAAAGGGCTTTTTTATAGCATTCAATCGCTTTTTTCTTCCTCCCGAGACCTGCAAAACAATTGCCGAGATTACCCCACGCTTTATAATTTTCAGGATACATACCAACCACTTCCCGGAAACATTCCACTGCTTCACTAAATTCACCCTGTTTAAACCTTTTAATGCCCTCATGATATAACTTTTCAGCTTTGTTTTCATCATAATCACGGGTGCGAGTTATTTCAATCTTCAGACCGACATTTTTATCAGGATTTCCAAGTGCTTTTCGCTCTTCAAGTATCGCTTCCCCCGGGGTTTTTCCGTCAAGTTCCTTCTGGGGTGTTTTCAGCCATTTGTCCCTGAATTTATTGATCGCGTTTTGTGCCCCCTCAACGGAACCGTAGTCATCCGGGTTGATATTCCTCTGCGATTCACTCATTAAATCATGAAACATCCTCCTTTCCAGCGGTCCCATCAAATCCGCTTCATAAGGTGATTTACCACCAAATTCCTTTCTCGGATATTTATTCCAGAGTTCAAAAAGAAGTTTTCTTGTTTCTTCAAAAACTTCATTTGACGGGTAATTAAATTCAAAAACTTCCGGGAATGCCTCCATAGGAGTCTTATTTTCATTAATTCTCCTGTCAAGATATCTGAAATTGATTTTTATTCCAAGGGCATTTAACTTTTTCCCGAATAATTTCATAATTTCATCCAGGGATTTATCCTGGTATTCATCTTCTTCAAATTCATTTTCAAATTTTTCAAGATCTGCCAGGTCAAATGCGGTAATTTTCTCCAGTGCATCCGAACCTGAACGTTTAAGTTCTCTTTTTACCGAGTAAGATGCATTCTGTGATGCGAACCTCGGCGCAGGTGTTGTAATAACAAAATCGGATTTGAATGGTGCTATCCTGCATATTACAGTATATCCCGGCACAAGTTGATGTGTGCCTCTTCGCTCCTTTATCCAGTACTCCTTGTCCCTGACAAGGTCTTTCATTTTAAGCCCCTCATTTCTGTATACTGCAAGCACTTCAAATACACCGAAAACATTTTTCTTAAATAATCTTTCAAAAATTAAACGATCCCTTGACGATAATTTTGCATTCTCAAGGAAATACTCAAAAGGCGTTATTCCATCCGGCAGTTTATGATCAAAAATAAACGCATCCGCAAGATTCCTCATTTCCACATCAGTTGGTTTTTCTCCCCCGGTATATTTTTTCACCAGTTTTTCAAACTCATTGTTTAATTCAGGGTTAGTTAAAATCCAGGTTACCGCGTATTCAAATGTAGCACCTGGATTTTCTTTATTGGTTATTGTTCTGCCAATCCCGTTTTTTCCCATACAACATTTCTTATATTTTTTTCCAGATCCGCAGGGACACGGATCGTTTCTTCCGATTTTCATTTTGATTTTCGGACATTCCAGAGCAGCCCTGTCTTTTCTTCAAAATACCCCTCAAAATCTTCAAAGCTGTCCCGGTTAAACAGTTCCATGGCTTTTGGATCCGTTTGAGTTAACAGCATACTAGCCCTCATTTCTTCACGACTGTGCCGGAATAATAAAAAACCGCATTTATGACACGGTGTGGAAATATCGACATCGTCAAGCATTCTAAAGTCCTCAAAAACATATTTTTCGCCGCATTTATTGCAGATTACAATAACATCCTGCTCTTTTTTGATTTTTCCCTTCATTTTATCTGTTTTGATTTAATGAATCTTACATTACACCCCCTATATGCTGCTGAACAACCCCTTCGATTGTATTCGTCATCTCATCCTGCTTTTGGAAATCAACTGCATACAATATACTGCCCCGATTACAACAAAATGAAACATGTCAAATTCTATTCTGGCCATCCTGGTTTATCCCTCATTCACTATAGTATTTCTTCAATCCAATGCTCTTCATGTTCTTCTTCTGCGCATTCTTCACATATATTGACCGTTTCTCCTGCTTCATCCGAGCAATCCATGCAAACATAGGCGGCGACGGATTTTTCCCCTTTATCCTTACAGGGATCGCAGTAACGCTTTCTTGTTTTGCTTTTATCTGTGATGCGCGGGTACTTAACATTCTTTTCCGTATTTTTTATCTCTTCAAGCGTGAGCACATGCTGGATGTAATCCCCAAAGTCATATACGTACCCTATTTTAATGCCTTTATATAAGCCGATGGCACCGATTCTAACATCGGCACCAGAACCTTCCCCATCAGGATATATCTCACCAAAACCGGATCTGCAGGACGGATCCCGGTAAAACTCGCTGAGGTGATCAAAGGTGTCGTGGTTGAATGCTTCACGCATCATATCATCCAGGTCACCAAGCGTCTGGTCGTCCCTGATCTCAATGCGGCGCCAGAGACCTTTCCTATGCTTTAATGCCGCCTTAAATACATATACTCCTGCCATTTTAATTTTATTTATGTTTTTTGTAGCTCCGGATTAACGATGAAATCAACTCGTTCACGCTTAAACCCTCGTCTTCAGCCAATTTGTTCAGTTTTTTGTAGTTTGATGCTGAAATGTTCTTATCCAGGATTTTCACGCTTTCATCGTTCCAGAGCAAAGCGTTTCTGTTATCCAGTACAAATCTTTCCGGATGGTCCCGTGCAGCGATCTTTTTCGCCCTGTTCCATGCATCATTGATGTATCGTGTCGTGCACACCTGACCCACGGACCCGAGATTCATGACAACATTATCCTTAAGGTCATGGGTTCCTTTCGGTAACTGCATCAGGATCTGCACCATCATTTCAGTCAACTTATTTTTCGATACCGGCGGTCCGAAAAAATCCATTCCTCTTTTTCTTCCAAACATTTTTTATATTTTATCCTGTGTATCCGCACACCCCAACTCGCGGGGAATTAACTACGGGCATCATCATCTCCTCGCCGCACTCATGCTCCCCAGCACACTTATCACAAAGCCATCCTTTGGATTCCCAGAAACATCCGGTGCACATGGTTGTAGCAGGCTCCCCGCACTTGCCACATATTATTTCAGGGGGGTCATTCCTGGCAAGGAGTTGGATACCCCCTTCTATTGCACCTTCTCGTTCCGACACAACCTTCAGATCAAGTTCTGTTGTGGTGCCAAAATCATATTCATGAATGAACTTCATTCCCGGGGCAATCACCCTATCCAGTATGACATCCATACCCGTATCCTCATCGTAATACGGATCGGACATATATTGTATTCCTTGAATCGTAAATGCACTTAAGTGCCCGCAGCATTCCAGCCAGATACCTCTCAGAAAGCCGTCCAAATCTTTCAGTGTTGCATCCCCCCCTGCATCAAGATGCATCCAATATTCTCCCGCGTCAACCACAATATGGAATATATGCCCCGTTCCTTTAGGCACTTTTCTTTCTTTGCACGAGTCCAAATGTCTTCTCATTGCTCCTTTACTGAAAGTGCCGCCACAAAAACCACACTTTCCTTTTGATTGTTGTCTTGCCATTTTTTTTGTAATATAAACTATATGAATTTACAATAAAAAGTTATACAAAATTACAAAGTAATTTTGATACATCAAATTGCATAGCAATTTGAAATGCCTTGAGACGAATGTCTCAAATGGATTTTTTATTTAAATTTAAGCATACCGTTCCATATCGGATCCGTACACATGAAACAGTTCTCCAATTTTGAATCCAAGACTTTTTATTCTTTTCTTTACCGCGCTCTCTATCTTAGGGTTCCATCCCGTCTCCGTCCAATCAAGTCCCGTGGCTTTAAAACACATCGCTATCTCACATGCATCATCATAGGTCGTGTAATTCATGATGATGTGGTCAATCAAGGCAAACCCGTCAGATGCGTTTATGATCCTTACCTCCCTGCCCGTATTGTTCATCTTTATGTTAAGGTTTTTTACATTCACCCTCTCTATTTCTTTAACTTTGTCAGCACTTATTTTTCCCTCTACCCCCCAGCCGAATCCATTATATTTGTCGTGTATCCTCATTGTTTTTTTATCAGCGTTCAATATCATAATATCAAACCTCAGATCATCATTGTAAGTTCGTGAGAGTTCTTTCATGTCAGATAAAAAATCACCCGCTTTTATTTTCATTTGGTGCTCCCCCTTTTAAATTGGGTTAATTAGCTGTGGAAAATCTTGTTGAATTATTATATTTGAGTAGATGATAATTAAACTAAGCACATAAAGCATCAAA
>MCBC01000166.1 GCA_001723855.1 Candidatus Altarchaeales archaeon WOR_SM1_86-2
GATTTTTGCATTCTTTGCCCACTCTATACCTATGTCCTTCTCTAAAAATTTTAGAAGTCGCCCGCTGTCATCTCCAGGGACGTCATCCCAGCTAAACAAATACCCTGGTTGTAAAATCACCATTTCCAAAATGCCCATTAAAGTCCAGAATAGCAAGCCAGGCCCGAATGTAAACACAAAAAATCCTATTGGATCAATGACTGGGAAATATGCATCCATTTTTAATTTAAATTATTCATGCGTATTAAAATTAAAATACATCATCTAATTGATTTATACCCTTTGTTATAGGATAGTTTTTCAGTGTATCCGCAAACCATGTAAAGCGTGTCATCGAGCGAAGCGAAGATGGCATGCGGCAGAAATAAATGTCTGACACGTGTAAGACACATAATGTCTTCCACATATTTTGATAAAACTTTTATTAAAAGTTTTCACTCATCGCTCGCCAGCAAAGAAATCCGCTGCGGGTCCTTTTTTATTTCCTTGACGAACTTTGACGGTCCGATAACGGTCAGCCCCCCGGTGCTTCCGCCAAAAGCAGTTTAATCAACCGCTCCCTGATGCTTGTAATCCCGCCCTCGTCGCTTCTCAATGTAGAAATCTCAATTCCCGGGAATTTATCATTAACCTCCTCCATCGTGTGCTCTATGAGTTTTGATTCTTCAAACGGCGTCAGGGATTCCTCAACAACAAGGATTTTATCCTCCTTTATCCTCTCAAGAATATAGTCGATCTTTTCTGAACTCCCTTTCGGTGCTAAAATGCTTTTTGATATGAATTCCAGTTCTATGCCCTTCTTCTTCTTATTTTTTGCCATTCTGATTTACTATATTTGGATTATTTTTTGACTATCATGGTTTTTTCTTTTTCGCAAGCGTTTTTCTTTTTTTTCTAAAAAAGAAAAAGGCTTACTTTGAATACTTGGCTATCGCATCGTAAAGTTCCTCTATATGCTCCCCCTCCAATGCCGAGATCTCCACCACATGATGCTGGGGGAACGCCTCCATTACCCTTTCCGGTTTCGCATCCTCCAGATCAAGTTTATTCGCGACAATGATTATGGGGATATCTCTTGCGACAAGGTTGCCTATGATCGTGATATTAACCTGGGTGTAGGGATCCCTCGTGGAATCCATGACAACTAACGCGGTATCGACATGCTCCAGCCATTTTATTGCTTCAATAACGCCGGCTGTGGCCTCCTTTGCCCTCTGCTGCGCCTCCTCCACGCTCATACCGTGCGAAACAAATTCCTCAAAATCAACTTTTGTTGCGATACCGGGCATATCCAGGAGATTCATCTCTATTTTGTTCTTCCCGGTGGAGATGATAATTTTCTCCTTTTTCTGCACGCTCCGGGTTTCATGGGGAATTTCAGAGACCTTGCCAACCGGCTCCCCCGTCCAATCCATGGATATCTTGTTCGCAAGAGTGGTTTTACCGGCGTTCGGGGGCCCATACAATCCAAGCCGGATGACCTTCCTTTTTCTGAATATTTTGCGCCTGAACCAATTTATTAAACCTTTCAATACCATGGATGTTTTTATTTTATTATTAATAATAAATAAAAATTTATAATGCACAGATACTTAACAGAGTTGTACAGGGAAGGGTTGGGAAAAGAAGCAAGGGATGACCCGAGATATGAGGAGTTCAGAAGGTTAATGGTAGAAAGGAAGATCCAGTGGAGAAAATCCTCGCCTGTGGTGAGGCTTGAGCGCCCCCTCAGGATAGACAAAGCAAGGCGGTATGGGTATAAGGCAAAGCAGGGTTTTATAGCCGCGAGGGCAAGGGTGAGGAAGGGAGGCAGGAGAAAATCCCGCCCGGTAAAGGGAAGAAAGCCCGCGGGAATGGGCGTCAAAAAAATAACTCCTGCAAAATCAATTCAAAGGATGGCAGAGGAGAGGACCCAGAGAAAATTTCCAAATCTTGAGGTTTTAGCGTCTTATTGGCTCTGGGAGGATGGGCAGTATAAATGGTACGAGGTCATCTTACTTGATCCAAATCACCCCGTGATAAAGAAGGATAATGATGTTTCGTGGATCACTGAAAAACAACATAAGGGGAGGGTGTTCAGAGGGCTAACGCCATCTGGAAAGAAAGGGAGGGGTCTGAGGAAGAGGGGCATGGGAGCAGAGAAACTGAGGCCAAGCATAAGAGCGAAAGGCAGAAGAGCGAAATAGATTTATATATTTATGCCAAATATTTAATATGGATGTGGAGGATAAAGCAAGAATCATTGAAAAAATAGAGGGGGTAAGAGGTGTTATGATCACCAACAAGGATGGAGCAATCATTTATTCAAAAATCCCCCGCGCATTGAGGGAAAAAATGATCAACATGCCCATATATATGGAAAACATATTACACTCGCTTAAAATCAAACCAAAAAATATTACAGTTCAATTCGCCCCTGATTTGAAAATAATGATCTTGATGAGGAATCAATATGCCATTTATGTTTTAGCATCCCGATATGTTGATGTGTTGGGAATAAGAACATTAATCGGACAAAATAATATTTAAAGATGATAGTCGTAAACGAGGGGATTAACCGGGCACAAACCGGGTTAGAATTCGCGATGATTACCGCGGACAGAGAAATACTTGAGAAATCAAACTCCCACATAACCCCCGAGGTTGTTGAAAATATCTCACATATACTGGGGATAATCGAGGACATATCGGCGGATACCAGAAGCAGGTTTCAGTTCATAAAAATAGATGGAGGCAGGGCAGGGGAGATATACAGGTTACTGGTCTATCCAATATCCAAAAAGGTGTATGGAGTGCTTCTTACTAAGGTAGAGTTAAAGGAGGAGTTTATCCCCGCAGCGGAGCAAATGCTCACATTAAGACGATTATTGAGTTTATTTGTGGAAGACTTTGAGAAAATTTTATTTAAAGCAGGCAAAAACAGTGGAAGGGCATGTATTCGATACTTTAAGAATTCGGGTATTGATGGTGAAGAAGCCATTAAGGGAGCCTCTGCCATGTTAAGCGCATGTGATATAATAAATCCTAAATGGGAGATTAAAAAGGACCATATAACAGTGGTAATCAACAACTCCTGGGAAAATAGCGAGGTTAAGGAGAAAGCTGAGAAGCCATCCTGTTACCATACCCAGGGCATTATATCGGGCATAATTAAAGGGGCATTAATGCGCCCTGGAGAAATAGAAGAAGTGGAATGTAAATCAATGGGCGATAAAGAATGCAAGTTCATATTTCGTTAGTCATTATTATTAACATTAAATATTTATATATAAAAAAATATTAAATAAGGTGGATAATAAGGAATCAGAATATAAAACCGTTGAAGCGGAGAAAACGATATTCCTTCATGCAAGTGCCGAGGAATATGCCAGATCGGCCCTTAAATTAGTGAAGCATATGGTAAATGAAAGAGGAATGGGAGGAGTTTATATCACGGTCAGTAAACCGTTTGTATACAGTATAGAGGTTATGCAAAATAACGGTATCGGCACCGAGAACTTATTCTTTATTGATTGTATTTCACAAATGGGTGGAGGAGGAGGTATAGAATTAGAAAATTGTGTCTTTACCAGCCCAATCGCTCTATCGGAAATAATGATGCATGCAAATGATATGCTTAAAAAGGTAAAAACCAAAAATAAATTTATACTTCTGGATTGCATATCAACTCTTCTGGTATACAATAATGAAAAGCCTGTAAAGGAGTTTGCGATGTGGCTTTTGGCAAACGTCAGAGCAAATAAAGATGTAACCGGCATCCTTGTCACCATAAAAGAGGATACCCCGCCAACGTTGGTTGGACTTCTAAAGGCAATGTGCGAGAAAGTTATTGAAGAGTAATCTTATTTACCTCTTAAAACCTCATTGACCTCTCTTTTTCTTTCTGCAGGAAAGATCTCCTTTAGATATTTCAATCCGCGAATTGCAGATTCCGACACATACCAGTCGCCGTCTCTCGATAACCCCAAAAGTGTATTAGCCACATCATTTGCTGTTTTTGTTTCCATAATTGCATCCTCCAGGTTTATAAGTGCATGTGCAACACAATCGCGAACATGCCAGTCAGGATCCTCACTTAAACGTAGTATTGTGGCCATAACTTTACTTCTCATTTCTTTTGGCACAATTATAACCAATTCCCCTATGGCGCGCGTAGCACTTCCCCGTACTTTCCAATCACGGTCTTTGCACAGCCCTAATAATCGTTCAGTGGCCTTTTCCCCCATATTTCGCGGGATTATATTGCTCAAATCGATTAACGCAAAAACTGATGATTCCCGGACAAACCAGTCAATATCATAGGTTAGTTCCAATAATCGTTCGATTACCTTGTTTTTCACATCTTTTGGAATCACGTCACCCAATCTTCCAAGTGTTCGTGCAGAAGCAGCACGGACACTCCAGTCACCGCTTTCAGTTAATTCAAGTATTTTTTCAATAACGTCCCCTTCCATGTCCTTCGGGACGACATCCGTTAAATTTCCGAGCGAAAACCTTGCGGAATTTCGGACACTTACGTCGGGGTCTTTTGTTAAAGCAAGAATTCTTTTAACAACAGGTTTTTTCAAAACATCGGGGACAATAACACTCAAATTTCCGAGCGCCCTTGCGGCTGCACTTCTCACCATCCATGAACCACTTTCACTCATAGTGAGTGCTTTTTCCACAATATCCTTTTCCATATCCTCGGGAATAATATCCCTTAAATTTCCGATGGATCTTATTGCAGATGCACCAACTTCAACTTCTTCATCATCGCATATAACAAACAGATTCTCAATGATTGGTTTTTTCATAAAATCAGGAATTTCTTTTAAACTTCCAAGTGCCTGCACTGCAGAGGTCCTTATTGTCCATTCTCTATCCTCACTTAACGCGAACAACCTTTCAATTTCAAGTTTTTTGACATCTTCCGGGGAAATACTACTCAACCTCCCAAGTGCCCTGGTTGCGCTATTTTTAACGTCCAGGTTTTTGTCCCTGCTTAGTCCCATGACTTTGTCAACAACATTTTTTCTTAAGGAATCCGGTACTGCATTTTCAAAATCTCCAAGCGCATCTATCGCGGATATTCTGATTGAAACCCTTTCATCTTCGCACAACGCGATCAGTCTTTCAACAACATCTATTTTCCTTCCTCCTGGAATAATGTTCTTAATCTCCCTGATTGTGTGCACTGTTACCCCCCGAATCCTATGGTCCGGGTCACGAGTTTTTTTTAATAAAATTTTTGTGATATCCTCTGCAAATTTTTCGGGGATTATGTCGCTCATATTACCGATTGATTTCACGGCAGAACCGCAAATTTGCCATTTAGGATCCTCACATAATCCCAATATTTTTTCAATAACGCTTTCATGCAGATCTTCGGGAATGGCGTTCTTTAAGTCCCCTAAAAGCTCTGTCACGGAATATCTTACCCCTGCGTCTTCTTCTTTGCTTAATTCCAGCAACTGTTCAACAACTTCCCTCCTCATTGCCTTGGGAATTACATCCCTCAGATTTCCGAGTGTTTTTACTCCCGCCGTCTTCACATCTAGGTTTTTATCCTTCACTAACTCAAGAAGACACCTTATAACTTCCCAACTCATACGCTTGGGGATGATCTCCTTTAACTCACCAAGCGCTTTTCCAGAGTAATACCGCACACTCCAGTCTGGGTCACGACACAACTCCATGACGCGCTCTAAAAATTTTTCCCTCATCTCAACGGGAACAACGCCTTTCATGTAACCGAAAATTTTTGCAGCAGAAAATTTAACTCCCCATTCCCCATCACCGCTTAGTGCAATTACTCTTTCAACAACCTTTTCTTTTTCACTGGCGGGTATAACCGACCTTAACTTTCCAATAATCTCGGCGGCAGAACTCCTTACCTCCCACTCATCATCTTGAGACAATTCTAAATTTCTCTTAATAACCAGATCCCGCATGTCTTTTGACATTGCTCCATGCAAATCACCCAGTGATCGCATTGCTGAAATTCTAATTTCTTTAGAACTGTCTCTACTCGATTCCAATAAAGTCTCAACCAATCTGTTTGTTGCATCGCCGAGAGGGGCATCATTTAAATGTCCAATGGCCCAGCAAGACGCATCTTTGACATTCTTGTTACGGTCTTTACTTAATTTTATTAGAATTTCTATAACCCCCCCGATCATGTCTTTTGGAATCGCTCCTCCAATGCTTCCGAGTGCCCGTGCAGCAGAACTTTTTTGCGCCCAATCCCTACTTCTTGCAAGTTCGACTAATCTCCTGATTTCTTCCCTGCGAGCATTTGAATCGTATAACGCCATATTAATTATTTGTATTTAAAATATAAAATAAATCAGGATTTTAGGATATTAATCTTCTCTGAAAATAAATCTGCTTGGTGCTTTGTGATTATCAGCGGAGGCAGAACACGCACGACATCACCGGAGTATATACTAAGAATTCCTTCTTTTATTAAATCCAGCACAACTTCCTTCCCGGACGAAACCGAAGAGACATCTATGCCGATCATTAACCCCCTGCCGCGAGCATTAAAACCGGAATCCAGCAGGTTATCCAGCAGGTACTTCCCGGTTAGCCGTGAGTTTTCAACTAACTTCTCATCCTGAATTATCTCAATAACTGCTTTTGAAACCGAGCATGCCAGCGGGCTTCCCAAGTAAGTTCCCCCGTGCTCGCCTTTTTCAAAATCAAGACCATCCCTAAATAAGGTGGCTCCAATTGGAAACCCCCCGCCCATTCCTTTCGCCAGGCATATAATGTCCGGTTTTACCCCCTCATGCTCGCAGCTAAATAATTTCCCGGTTCTTCCGAATCCCGTTTGTATTTCATCAACGATTAAAAGAACTCCGTTGTCTTCTGTGATCCTTCGCACTTCCGCCAAATACCCGTCATCCGGAACGATGACTCCCGATTCGCCCTGGACCGGCTCTATAATGACTGCTGCAATATCCTGCTTATCCTTAATTAATCTTTCAAGGGCATCAGCGTCATTATAATCAACAAAATAATTCTTATTTAAAATCTCATTGAACCCCGATCTTACCTTCTCCCCGTAAGTTAGTCCCAGGGAGCCCAGGGTTCTGCCGTGAAATGCCCCTTTAAACGCAACAAACTTATTTTTTTTGGTCATCCTGTGCGAAAGTTTCAGCGCGCACTCTACTGCTTCAGTGCCGTCGTTCGTAAAAAATACCCTGCTCATATCAGTAAGTTCGCAGAGCATTTCCGCCAGTTCCAACTGCGGGGTTGTATAGACCCAGTTTGAGGTGTGGATTAACTTTTTTGCCTGCGATTCTATAGCTTCCACAACCTTCGGATGCGCGTGCCCGACACTGCTGACGGCAACCCCTGCAAACATATCCAGGTATTCTTTATTATCAACATCATACAGGTACATACCTTTTCCGTGGGTTATCGCAACAGGCAGGCGGGAGAATACATTCGCATAATACCTCTGTTCCAGCTCTTTTATTTCGTTAAAGTTCATTTTGACCGAAAATTTAAGGTTTTAGTTTATCGATTTCTGATTTTATTTCATCAATAACTTCTTTGTTGGATATAGTTTTCTTATCTCCCTTTTTAATTGAAATAATGTAAAAAACTTTGCCACCAAATTTTTCTGTAAATTTTTTATGCGTCTTGGCCTGGAGCGAGTATTCTTTAAATATTTGAGGAATATGTGATACCCCTGATGCAGGTTTGATTTGAAGTCCAATATACTTATCATTGATTTTAATAAAGAAGTCAACATTATAAAGCCGGTCCCACTCATCTGGAGCGGGTTCTATCTTTACACCCAACATCTCCTGTAATTGACCATAAATAGTTTTTATCTCGGTCGTATAACCATCATAAGTCCGGTCTATTACCATCTTGTACATATATTCAATACAATCATCTTCAGTAATATTCTCAACCTCTGCAGAAATAACCTCTGTGATTTTAATATGCCGTTTTCTTCCTAGTTCCTCAATATGCTCCTTAGATCTAACTTCAGTGAAATAATATTGCTTCCAATCCCCCCTACTTTTTGGGGCACATTTTCTAATTTCGTCTGAAACGGCACCAACATTACGCTTGAAATTTAATTGAAACCGATTCATTGCACTATTTAATATCCATTCCTTGGCCATTTTTATTTTTCTATAAAGCATACTATTTTATATTTTGAACCATCTCTTTCTATCATCAGGCAACGATAAAATAAATGCTTGTATGGTTTTTTCCATTTTTGAGTATATGTCCCGGATAGGCCAGATCTTCTCTTCACCAACATATTTATTAATTCTATCAAATGATATATGCGCTAATTGTTTATTTGCTCTTGTCTTATACTCTTTTAACTCTTCCTTGAGCGTTCTATTATCTTCAAATATTTTTAATCTTGACTCAGTTATTATAAAATGTTTTGCCAGAATATCATCGTTGTGTTTTTTGGGTTCATAGAAGAAATCATATAAAGTACGAAAATGTAAAAGAAAAACCTCAATAAAAGCATTTCTTACTATCCCACTAATATTCTGGTTTTGCAACATCTTAGGGATTGCTGCGAAATAAAGTTGACTTTCCCATTCCAAAAATCCGTCAAGGTAATCTCCTGAGCTGGAAAAGTTATTTTGAGTTGAGCACTTAAATGAAAATCCCAACATATTGATCTCATATTCCACCGGTTTAACCGCTTTTTCAATATCTTCGAGAGTTGTGCCATTATTAGCCATTTTATTAAATTTCAAATATACCGTGATTGATTAAATTTTTTTGTTAATTTATTTATGCGCCTGCTTTGTTAACTTTTATAAATTTATCTCTATACTTAAAATCATTTTCCGCAATTTCTGAAAATCCTTGTTTTACCATCTCTTTGTTGATGAAAATTTTATTTTTCAGATATACATACGCTGGAATTATATCCTTTTCATTTTTTGGTTTAAATACTGGATCAAATTTAAGAAGTATTTGTTTCCCCCTCACATATTCATTTAGGTATCTCTTTGCTTCGCTAATTTTTTCTGGAACAACTTTTATACCCAATAACTTCACTACAAGCCCCGTGTCCAATTCAATTGTATCCTCATTTAATATTTTTGCTGCTTTATATAGCCTCTCTTTTTTGAATTTGAACTTTTCAGGAGAGATTACGGGTTTTGCATCCTGAATACCCGGCATATATTCTAAACATTCCTCCATCTCAGCAGGTTCATTTCTCTTTATAATTTCTATTTTGTTTGTTAGGGGTACCAAAGTATCATTCATTCCAACTTTTTTCTTGATAGCAGGTAAAAACCCTTCATTTATTTCATAACCGATTGAGTTTCTATCTAAATTTAAGGATGCTTTATTTGTGGTTCCACTCCCTAAAAATGGGTCTAAAACTGTATCACCAACAAAAGTAAACATCTTGATCAATCGTTTTGGTAATTCCTCTGGAAACATTGCCTCATGACATATTTGTCTCTCCCCGGGGAAGTGCCAATGCCCTAAAAAATATTCGTTCCATTCTTCCTTAGTTAATTTTGACTTTTCTTTTATTCCCCATGGAACTGCTCTTTTACCGGGCTTTTTGAATATAAGTATGAATTCATAGTCTATCTCTATTATTCCATTGGGGGGATAGGGGTAAGAACCCATGACACTGGCTCCGCCAGTAGTATTCATTGTTGTTTTCTTTTGCCAGATTATAGAGCCCATATAATCAAACCCGATTTTTTCACATTGTGAAATAAATTCAGAATGTAGGGGTGCTATTTTATATCTCCCATAAATTATGCTTCTTAGAAACTGATCCCCTATATTGATGCATAGTCTTGTTCCTGGTTTTAAGACCCTAAAACATTCCCTCCATACGATAAAAAGGTTTTTTAAATATTCGTGCAGAGACTGCCCATATCCAATTTGCCCTTCAATTCCATAGTCCTTTATATGCCAGTAGGGGGGAGAAGTAACAACTAAGTCTATGGTGTTGTTTTTGACTTCTACCATTTTTCTACTATCTCCGACGATTATTTTGGAAAACGCCACTTTTTTATTTCGTTAAGATCCATCGTATTTTTTTGAGAAAACGCCGTCAATTCAACTTAAAAAAAGTTGTTGCCGCGACGGGGATTTGAGCCCCGGACACCATGGTCTTCAGCCATGTGCTCTCCCAGGCTGAGCTATCGCGGCATTGTAGATCATTATATGATTTGAATTAAAAAAATAAAAAGGAGGGAGATTGTGTGTGTAGTTTGGCAGGATAGTTGAAAATCACTTTATGGGGTGTTAAAAGCGGCTTGGTTATAGCCGTCTTTTTCATTTTCTTTTTATTCTTATGATGCCATAATATAATAAAAAAAAATTTTCGTATAAATTTCACGTTGTGGGATTTATACAAAAATTAAAAAGCGAAAAATGGCTGATTTTGGAGAGGCATTTAATTACGGGATGAAGGACATTGTAAGTGTGCTGATTGGTGGGGTGCTGTTTATACTCTCTATTTTGTTGATTCCGGCGTTTATTGTGATGGGGTATCTGGTCAGGGTTGCGGAAACAACGATCAAAGGAGGCGGCGATGTGCCGAAATGGGAGAACATTGGTGATTTGCTGGTGAAGGGAGTAATGGTGTTTATAATAGAGATAGTATATATGATTATCCCGGTAGTGGTGTTTTTGCTGCTGGGCGGCGCAAGCATCTTTTTAGCGGCAGGCAGCGGCGATGATCCATCGGCGGCTATGGCTGCAATGAGCGGCATGATACTGGCAATTGTAGTGGCTGGAATTATATCGATAATAATGTGCGTTCTGGCTATGATAGGGATTCTGAGGTACGCTGAAACCGGGGCTATTGGAGAAGCATTTGCTGTTGGCAAAATAATCAATGAACTCAAGGCAAAACTGGGAGAGTATGTTATTGCATGGGTGGTGTTGATAGTAGCATATATAGTTATATATGTTATATTGACGTTACTGTCCATGATACTGATAGGCATTGTACTGATACCGTTTGTGATGTTCTATTATGAAATGGTGGTGTTTAGACTGCTGGCGAAGATATATGCTGTCAAAACTTAATTTTTCTTTTTCTTTTATTATTTTTAATTCTTAAATAGAATAACGATTAAAAATGAGAGTCATGAAGAAGTTTACGTTATGCATAACGCTGCTTTTCTTGCTTTCACAGGCGGCTGGGGCAGTAGAGGTGGATAAAAAAGGATGCCCTAGCGAATTTACAGTTAAGTTCACGCAGCCAAAGAGCATGAAGGCTTCTGGAACGGATTCGTGCAGGTTTACAGTAAAAAATCAGGGATCGAGTCCTGCAACGGGAACAATAACCGTAAGCAGCTCATCACAGATAAATGTGGAGATTAATGGACGGACCCAGTTAAATTACAGTATCGGGGCAAACGAAAGTAGTTCTTATACTATAAGCATAAGCGTTCCCTATGACACTCCAGAGGGCTCATACAGCAGAAGTGTTGGTATAAACCCCGGCGGAGTAATCTCCTTTACCGTAAAGGTTGTATGGCCGGATCCGGAACTTGGCGCTCTTCCCTCACCTGTTGTATTCGGGAAGGTAAAAGCAGGGGACGTAAACACGAGGACGTTTAAAGTATCCGAGACGATGGGTTATAAGGCAGTATCCGGCGTCACAATAGAAAATCCATACAGCGAGGAATTGGAGAAGTCAGGGGTGTCTGCATCCGTAAGCCCGTCGACTATTGCGAACCTGGAGGGCGGGGCAACAAGCGGCGATATAACCCTGAGTTTAAATGTGCCAAGCAGGGGATTAACCCCCGGAAGCAGGCTTAATGTCCCTGTGTTTGTTTCATACGGCTCAAAATCTTTTCTGCCTCTTACAAGCTTTCAGTTTGAGATCCCATTTCCCGAGATAGATGTTGCTGAGAAAACAATGGATGTGCAGGTTGAGGAGCCGGGGGAAACAAAAAGTGTTAATGTTGTGGTAAAAGAAACATCTGGATACACCCCGATAGAGGGTTTGTCTATTAAGGCGACAAAATGTTATATGACGCCAATAGGCGGGGAGCGGGAAGAATATCCAGGGGGCGTGGGATGGCTGACCTTTGAGAAAGTAGATTATGTCCCGCCCGGAGGATCAAGCAATGTTATTGCGACAATAAGCGTCCCTGGCGGCGCAGCAGCCGCATCATATTCATGGGAAGCGGTCGTAACGTCAGAATATGCAAAGCCGAGAGAGGTCGCTATATTTTTTGGCGGCATAGTCCTGAATCCGTCCATAACTCAACTGATCAATGAATTAAATGACATGAGTAATCTGTCGATATTCTCGGTTCAGGGATATGAGCAAGCAAAAACTCTCAGGACAACAACGATAACGCTGTTGGATCAATCGCAAATATCGATGAAAGAGCAAGAGGAGATTTTGTCTATTGGAAACGATGTTAGAACGATGCTGGGTGCGATCAATGATTTCTACATGGCCAATATCACGGAACCAAACAATACAAAGAGGATATACGGGTTTTTGAAGACAGCAAGTACGGCATTTGATGAACTGAACAGGGGCACTGCAATGATTAGATCTCCAATTTACGCAGAAAATATACGGGAGATAGAGAAAGATGCCGGGGAATTATTGGACAGGATACTTCCATCTTTTGCAGGATTCCTGGAAGAGGAGGCAAAAAGTTATGAAGATGTTGATTATAAGATGGCAAAGAGTTACTATGAGAAACTGTCCATCATCTATTATGAAAAAGGAGATTTTGTAAACGGCACAAGATATAAGAATAAGGCGATAGACCTCGGTAACAAAAGAGAAGATGCCGAAAGAACTGCAGATGCGGCGGCGAAGGACGCAGATGATGATATTGCCGCGGCAGAAATGATGATGTGGGAAAATATGGTTCTGAATCCATTTGACTATGAAAAGGTGATGGAGCTTTATGCGGGCGCATCCAACAATTATGATAAATCCGCCCGGTTATATGCTCTGGCCGGGGAATACAGAAAGATGGAGAATGCAGAAAGGGATCTGGATGAGTTGTATGCTGTGCGGGAAATGGTTCACAGCAGAACGATAGTGTATTTCTTGTTCATTGCAATTTTAATTTTATTGATGATCGCGAGAGTTATTCTTTCAAATTCGGCATACAATAAAGACATGGAAGAGGTGAGATTGGGGGACGTACTTGTGGCGCCGGAGAGGTTTGTTTAATCATTCCGATATCATCGGCATCAAAACAATTCCATCCTTTGTGATGAGCATGCTTCTCTTTGCCCTTGAATGCTCTATGCCTCTCATCTTTACCACCTGCAGGGTGCGCTCTAAAGAATTCTGATGTTCATACTCCCCAAGCAGGATTATCCCGTCTGAAATGAATTCCTCAACACCAAACATAGAATATTTGAGCTGCTGGGGCGGGATCTCTGATATGAGGAGTGCGGTACAGTCCATAACCGCTAAACTGTCGGAGAGGCGAAATATGAATTTTCTCATCTCACTGTGGTCCTCAATATACTGACATATCGCCGTTATGGAATCTATAACCACCCTTTTTGCACCCATCTTTTCAACTTCCTTCCTGATCACCCGTAAAATTTCCTGCGAAGTTGGATTTCTCCCTGCTACGATCTTGGACTCCACCCCGAGATCGATTATTTTTACATCGGTGCCAACTAAATTTTTATCATAATAGGAGAACCTCTTCAAGTTTCGTATAATCTTGGATACTGGCTCGGTTAGACTTATATAGGTGCCCTTTTCACCCATCTTGGCGCCCCTGAACAGAAACTCCTGGCCCAAAGCAGTTTTCCCTGTCCCGGAACTTCCAGCTAAAAGCACCACGTTCCCCCTCGGAATCCCCCCCCTCAGGAGATTATCCAGTGATTCTATTCCAACTTCACATCGCTCAATTTCTTCTTCAACTTCCTCCTCTTTTTCATCCATATTTTCTATTTTAATTAATATTATTATAAAAATAAAAGATGACATATAAAATAAAGGATATCAGTTTGGCCCCTGAGGGGAAAAAGAAAATTAAATGGGCTGAAGACCACATGCCTGTCCTGATGCAGATAAGGGGGGAATTTAAGGGGGAAAGACCATTGGAAGGAGTCACTGTCGGCTTTGCACTGCATGTGACAAAAGAAACTGCAGTGCTTGTAAAAACTCTCATTGCCGGTGGAGCGGAAGTTGCAATTGCCGGCTGCAATCCACTCTCTACCCAGGATGATGTTGCTGCCGCTCTGGCTGAAGACGGGATAAATGTTTATGCTTGGCGCGGCTTAAGCACGGAGGAGTATTATCGGTGCATAAGCAATGTTCTTGACCATGACCCCGACATAACAATCGATGACGGCTGCGATTTGATATCGGTCGTCCATAAAGAGAGGCCTGAACTATTAAGAAAATTAAAGGGCGGCTGTGAGGAAACAACAACGGGAGTAATTCGTTTGAAGGCAATGGAGCAGGACAATGCTCTTAAATACCCGATCCTGGCAGTAAATGATGCAATGACCAAGCACTTTTTTGACAACCGCTACGGCACCGGACAGTCAACGATTGACGGTATTTTGCGGGCAACATCTGTTTTAATCGCAGGCAAAACATTCGTGATAGCGGGATACGGCTGGACGGCTACAGGGTTATGAAGATGGAAGACGCCGCAGAGACAGGCGATATCTTTATTACAGCAACAGGTAATTTAAATGTAATAAGGAAAGAACACATTGAGAAAATGAAATCGGGCGCGGTACTCGGCAACACCGGGCATTTCAATAACGAGGTATGCATCCCTGACCTGGAGGAGTTATCAACAAAAAAAGAGACGATCCGCGCCAATACGGAGGAGTACACTTTAAAGAACGGAAAGATTATCTACCTCCTTGCTGAAGGACGGCTTGTAAATCTGGCATCAGCGGAGGGACACCCGAGCGAGGTTATGGATATGAGTTTTGCAAACCAGGCATTGGCGGTAAAATATATTGCCGAGCACAAACTTGAGCCAAGGGTCCATAAAATACCAGAAGAGATTGATAAAAGGGTTGCGGGATTAAAGTTAAAAGCAATGGGCATCAAGATTGATAAATTGAGTGAGGAGCAGGAGGAATATTTGAGTTCATGGGAGCACGGGACTTGAGTTTTTGATTTTATTATAAAATATTAATAAAGAAATGGCATACTTAAAAATGCCATTTTTACATGAGCCAATGGCTGCCGGAGATATAATCGTGGCGAAGTTAGCAATATTCATCCTATTTTTTATCCCTGGATTTTTGTTGAGTTTGGCGATATTTCCAAAAGCGATATTTCCAAAAAGGAGATATCTGAGTATGGCGGCTAGAACTGTATTATCGTTCATTTTGTGTTTTACCCCGACGTTTTTGATTTATTTTGGAGACAGAATTTTTAATATGGCGATAAACACCATAACAGTAGCAACAGTTTGGATTTTGGTTTGTGTAATTGCAGGAGCGGTCTGGTTTTTAAGAACCAAGAGAGGAATTTAGTTGTTTTTGAGTCATCAGTAGTAAGGATCACAGAACATCTCTGCTTTATCCTGCAATTTTTATTTTCTAATTTTAAAAATCAATATACAATCAAAAATGGAACGCACATTACAAGTGATCATAGAACAGGACGAAGATGGGAAATATGTGGCAGAGTGCCCTTCTTTACAGGGCTGTTATACACAAGGTGACACATTTGAGGAAGTAGTTGAAAATATAAAAGAAGTCATTGATATGTGCATTGAAGAACTGAAAGAGGAAAACAAAGAAATTCCAGTTACAGAAATTGTTGGCATAAAGAATATAAAAGTTACAGCGTAATAAAGTGAAACCTGCAAAGCCAAAAAAAGTAATAAAAATTCTAAAAACTCTGGGGTTTGAGCATACAAGAACAAGAGGAAGCCACTGGCGTTTTGTTCATCCAGATGGAAGAAAAATAAGTGTTCCCATTCAGGGTAATAAAGAGATTGGAAGGGGATTGTTGAGAAAAATTTTGAGAGATGCCGAAATAAGCCTGGAAGAATTTGAAGATATGCTGTGATTAAAATTTGTTGAAGTCAATTGAGATTGATGAATTGAGCGAAGAAACCATGAGAAAATTAGAAGAAGCAAGAAAAGTACCTGATTCCGGGTTAATAGACCATGGGGAAGTCAAAAAACTATTTCATTAATCCCCCCTCCACAGCATCCCCCATTATATCTATCGGCGGCTCTATATCCAGCCATATCCTTAACGATTCCGCCCCCTGGTGGGTGAGCATTCCAACCCCGTCAACCACCTTGCAGCCCCTCTTCTTTGCATCCCTGAGCAATTTTGTTTCAACCGGGTTATAGACGATATCCATGACAGCGATATCGGACGGAATTATCTCCGCTGGAACTATACTCGCGTCCACATCGGGATACATCCCGACGGGAGTTGTATGGATCAGTATGTCCGCATCATCTAACTTTTCCTTTATATTCCCGATTGAGAAATCAACAACCTCAACGTCTTTACCCAACATATCTTTAATATCACCGCTTAAATCCGCCGCCATATACATCTCCTCCGCCCTGTTGGTAATCGAGAGTTCCGCTCCCTCAAGAGCACACTGGAATGAGATTGCTCTTGATGCACCCCCTGCACCGACAATAAATATACTTTTGCCTTTAACATCTATCCCGGATTCTCTTAATGCCCTCACGCATCCGACCCCATCCGTGTTATAGCCGACTGATCCTTCTTCTGTGAAATGCACGGTGTTCACGGCACCAATTAACCGCGCCTCCCTGCTGAGTCTGTCAAGCAGGGGGATAACGGAGACTTTATGCGGGATCGTTACATTCAGCCCGGCAATACCCAGTGCTCGGGAGCATTCAATGACTGAACTTAAATTTTCCGGCGCAACATCAAAGGCTAAATAAACGTAATTCAATCCCGTCTCTTTGAAAACGGCATTATGCATCGCAGGCGACAGCGAATGCCTGATCGGGTGTCCAATAACCCCCAATAATCTTGTTTTTGCATCGATCATTTTTTCTTATTCAAGTTTAATTGTTATAAAAAAATAAAAAATAATTGCGTTTCCATACTACATCGTCCGATTTAAACCCATTACACCTACGATCTTCATTTTTAAAATTTAAAATGCGATTAAAAACAACCATATCGGGATGTATAAACTATCATATCATTTTGTTTTATAAAAACAGCATATTCTCTGAGAATTTGCTTATTGAAGAGTGCAAAAAATTTGAAGATTTGCATAACGGTTTTGAATATACTCACTGTAGTGAGTAAAAAAGGGGCGTTTTTGTTTGCTATGGCGGGTGCGATTAATGTATTGACTACAGCAATTCCTCCGGTTTTTTGCCCTTTTCCACCATATCCCACACCATGCTCTTGTCCCGATAGTATTCGGCAATAACCCTGCCGACACTGTTGATGTCCATCACATTGTGCTCCAGCAGCCAGTTCAATATTTTTGATTTCTGATACAGCTCCTCTTTCACCTCGCTTTCCGCCATGCCGACAAATGTCTCAAGTTCATTCCTTACCCTGATGCTTGGATTTACCTGTTTTATGCTGTCAGTGTGGGGGTCCCACATAAATACCCTGTTCAATTCGG
>MCBC01000167.1 GCA_001723855.1 Candidatus Altarchaeales archaeon WOR_SM1_86-2
ATCCACAATCATTACGGCATGGCAATGGATATTGAGTGGGCTGCGGAAGGCGATAATATATATATGACGCAGGCGCGCACCGAAACAACCATTACAAAGGCTGAGAAAACCGAAGCAGGAGGAAGTGAAGCAGAAGATGAAATCGGGGGGGTCAGACTCGATAAACTGAGGGCGTTGATTAATGGAGCGGTTCTCTCAAAAGATGCTGGAGACCCGGTTGTCAAAGGATACACAGGTTCGCCGGGCATTGGACTCGGGAAAGTTGTTGTTCTGCCGGGTGCCGAGGAGCGGATGGAGAAGGGAATAAAAATCGGCGATGCATTAAGCAAAATCGAGGAAGGGGACATGATGGTTACAACGATGACCGACCCTAACATGGTTCCGGGGATGAAGAGAACCGGTGCCATAGTTACGGACGAAGGCGGAATGACCTGTCACGCCGCTATCATTTCTCGCGAACTTGGAATTCCGTGTATTATCGGCTCAGGGAACGCAACCCAGAAATTAAAGGATGGCATGAACATTACGGTAGATGCGACAAAGAGCGTTGTTTATGATAAAGTAATAAAAGAACTGCTTGAAGAAAAAATTGATGAGGAGAAGAAAAAAACTAAAAAGGCAGAAAAAGCAGGGGAAGGTAAAGCGGCTGCATTTGCTCAGGCACCGTTAATTACTGCGACCGAGGTCAAGGTAAATATTGATTTCGCGGAACTTGCTGATGCCGCAGTGGAAACCGGAGCCGACGGCGTGGGGCTTTTGAGGGCGGAACACATGTTCATAGATATAGGAACACACCCAGGCAAGATGATAAAGGATGGCAGGGAGGACGAACTTATCGACAGCATAGCAAACGGGATTGCAGGTGTTGCAGGAAAATTCACCCCAAGACCCGTCTGGTACAGGACACTTGACGCGCCAACCGATGAGTTCAGGGAAATGGATGGGGGTGATGATGAGCCAAAGGAGGCAAACCCTATGCTCGGCTGGAGGGGGATAAGGAGATCTATTGAGGAGAGAGACGTTATAAGGTGTGAATTTAAGGCAATCAAAAAACTGCAGGCCAGGGGCATTAAAAACGTGGGCGTGATGCTCCCTCTCGTGCAAAGTTCAGAAGAAGTGCGGGTGGCAAAAGAGATCTGCCGCTCGGTAGGACTTGAGCCGCACAAGGACCTAGACTTTGGCGTGATGGTGGAGACACCCGCAGCGGCTTTAATAATCGATGAATTGATTGAAGAAGGCATTGACTTCATATCGTTTGGAACAAATGATTTAACTCAATACACCCTGGCGGTTGACAGAAATAATGCAAATGTCACGAAATTATTCAGGGAAACGCACCCTGCCGTTTTGAAATTGATTGAAATGGTAATTAAAAAGTGTTATGCTGCCGGGGTCAAAACATCAATTTGCGGGCAGGCGGGCAGTTACCCGGACGTTGTTGAGAAACTCGTGAAATGGGGCATCACCTCCGTGTCTGCAAACATTGATGCCGTGCAGACAATAAGGGAAACGGTAGCGAGGGTTGAGACGAAGTTATTGGTTGATGGCGCCCGCGAAAACCTTAAGTGTTAGCGGCTGGTTCTCACACCCCTTGAATTTATTTATAGATCCCGTCTTTTAATTGCGCATGCAGTTCCTTCAATACCCTCATTAAAGAAACCCCTCACAATGGCTGGTGCTGCATCATCCTCTTAAGCCCGCGAGCCATAAAAATTTTTCCATTAATAAATCGCAGATGCATCTGGAACCTCATTCCTAAACAAAATATCTACTGGATCTTACACTCGACACACTCCATACATTTCTCATACCCGCCTTTTTTGATCTCTCTAAGCATATCAAGCGGATTTGCAGTGCATTTAAGATTCCCGTCAATAAGAAGATGCCCCACATCAGCGGTAACATAATCTAAAATATGTCCCGTGTGCGTGATAATTAAACCCGATTTCGTCCTGTGCCTGTGAAGACCTTTTTGAAGTAGTTTATTAATGGCATTTCCAATAACCGAAATGTTCTCGATGTCAACCCCGGACTCCGGCTCGTCAATTAATGACAGCCTGGGACTTTGCGCTAACAACTGTAAAAGTTCAGAGCGCTTAATCTCCCCCCCTGAAAACCCTGCATTTATATCCCTCTCAAGAAATTTTTTCATATTTAACTCGCCTGCAAGGACATCAATGCTCACGTCATTTTTGCCCCTGCAGATGTTTACCATATCTTTAGTCTTTAAACCCGAAATCGTCGGTGGGCGCTGAAACATTATGCCAACGCCTTTTTTAACTCTCTCATATATCGGAAAGTTTGTTATATCCTCGCCCATAAGGTATATTTTTCCTTCGGTTACAATGTACTGCGGAAAACCCATGATTGCCATAAGCAGCGTTGTTTTTCCGGAACCGTTGGGGCCGAAAAGCACATGCGTCTCGCCCTTTCCAATCTCAAGATCTATGTTCCTTAAAACTTCTTTTTCATCGACCTCAACACTAAGGTTTTTTATCTTCAGCATTTTGGTATAACAATATTAATGATTATGGAAAATATTAATGATTACGGTTAATCTTATTCCTCATGTATTCATTATATTTTCCTCTTCAACACATTTCTCTGCATGCCTGCACCATTCTTATGCAGGAGGGGGATTCTTCCCTGAACACAGTTCTTCCGCAACCCGGGCATTCTCTCTTGAACTCATCGGTCCATATTTCAACTTTCCTGCCGCATTCAGGACATTTTACGTGTTCCGGTTCGGGCCGTATAATCCCTGAAGATCCCGGGCATTTAAATGCTGCCATTTTACAGTATGTAATCTCATAATAAATTTATCTTGATAAAAATTTTCAATATGACGCTCCATAAAGCCAGTGATATGATTAATATCAAAATGGCGGGCATCAGTTTATTTAGTAATTCCGGCCTGACGACAATTACTGCTGCCAGTATCAATATCGCGCCGCCTATAAAAAATTCGGGCCTCTTCAAAATTAAGTTAAATTTACCGCCGTACCTTTCTTCTTTCCATGGGTCGCCGCGATTATGATATCCGCGGGATTCCCAGAACCCGGGTTTATCATCCTTTAAAAATTCAATGCCCTCGACCCATTTGGCACTTTTCCAGGCATAAAGCCTTGGAACCACAAGCCTTAACGGGCACCCGTGCTCAGGCGCCAGTAATTCATTGTTACGTTTGACCGCAAACAAAACATCGGGTTCAAAGAAATCTGAAAGAGAGAGGTTTGTCGTGAAGCCCCCCGCTGCATGGACGATTACAAATTCAGCCTCAGGAAGTATATTCACAAGTTCCTTTACTGTGCCGGTGCTTACCCCCTCCCACAAATTATCAAGTTTTGACCATCCCGTAACGCAGTGAAAATCTGAAAACACTTTCACCTGCGGAAGCGACATAAATTCCTCATAGCTGAGCTCACGCTCCTTTTCAACCAGGCCCGAAATCTTAAATTTCCATTCAGGAACGTAGACATATTGTGTTTTCCCGGCATGAAGAACCGGGAATTTCTCCGTAACCTGTTGACCCGGCGGAACCCTTTCTTTCCTCCGGGTGTCAGGACTCTTAATTACTTTTTCATCTTTCATAATATCCCCCTGAATTTCTTAAAAGTTTATGTTTTGAGATTATTTATGGTATTTAATTATTTATTTTATAGGTAAAAAATATTATTAAAGGATCACTTAAGAACCCTCCCGGTTTTCATATACCACAGAAAAAGATCAAGTTCCGCAAGAGAAATCTTTAAATCATCTGCAATTTCCTGCACCAGGTTTTCGATCAGCCCGGGAATTTCAGGGATTATGCGGTTTTCATACAAGACCTTTAAAATGTGTCTGTCAAGGATCGCAACATCCTTATACCCGACATTTCTCAGGAAATGGCTTGCTTCCTTGTAGCCGATACCCTTAACGTTTTTCACAAGCCATTCTCGCGCTTCTTTTTCACTATCAAATCCCGTAATTACATTTTTTATTTCAGCGGCATATTTCCTCGCTTCGACTATATACCCTGCTCTTGTGTTCGGGAACCTGTATTTTTGTCTTTTTAGAAATTCCGATAGATCCTCCCGCGAATATTTTATAAAAGCATTGCTTTTACACTCCTCCGTGCAGATCTCAATGGATTGCTGTGCCTTAAAATTTGCGGTAAGCAGGCAGAAGCACAGCTCCTTGAACCACCGCTTGCTGCCTTTCCTGTAATTTCCTTCAAATTCTTTTATCCTCCGGCTGATGACTTCGGCGATATTTCTGTCCTCACTAAGAACCTTGATTTTTTCTTTGATTTTCATTGTATCCAGGAAGTATATACTTTCCAAATGCTAAAATGCTCAAAATCATCTTAATTTTTATTTAATTGAATTCATTTTCCCGCTTTTCCAGGAATTCCTTTGCTAACTTTTTCGTCTTAGGGCTCCTGGCGTTTAATTGTTTCCTGACAAATTCCATTATCTTCTTTTTATCTTTTGCTTCTTCAAAGTATTCGCTGAATGCTTCTATAGCATAACCTTTTATCAGGTCCCTGCGTTCGGGGTTATGATGGGTCCGGTCTATACCCAACAACCTGTTTGTTATCCTGGTTTGAAGTTCCGGCTTTGCCCTGGCAATCTTTCCCGAGTTGCCTGCAGCCCATGCAGCCGGGATCATACTTTTATCATCAAGAAGACCGTAATACTTTTCGAATATTTTCTCGAATTTGTTTTCTGCATCAACCTTTGTGAGGTTTGCAATTATACGGACCGCACTTAGCTTGTGGTATGTATTATAACTGCTTAGAAGTTTAACAAAGAAATCCCACCGCCTGGGGTACAGCACTTCCGGGTTATTCTCGCTTAAGAAATCCAAGACCCTGAAACTGTTATGCCTTACCTCCTCTTTTTTGGCTGTAACCCCCTCCAATAATTCGGAAAGTAATTTCCCGTCCTTTGATGCTTTTTCAGCCGCACTTTTTACATCAACGCCTTTTTTGCTTAAACCTTGCATCATGTTATTTCACCCCCTTATCTATTTTCTGCATTATATAGAATGCCGAACCATACCATTTAGAGTATTTCCGATACATATCAATCTCTTCCTGTTCCTT
>MCBC01000168.1 GCA_001723855.1 Candidatus Altarchaeales archaeon WOR_SM1_86-2
GGAAAACCCGTCCTCGAGTACTACTCTCTCCCTTAAATCCTCCTGTATTTTTCTTAATTCCTTTAGATTTAGGGTGTCCAAATTTGATATATTTTTATTTATTATTTATTTATTTCTAATAACCAAAAAAATTAAAAATGACAAGAGTATTGCCCGGAGTTGAGATAGAGGTTGTAAAGGAGATCGTTCCACAGCAATTGAACCCGTCAGGTGTTGTGGGAATGATAGGGACCACGGAAAGAGGGCCTTTAATGGAGCCCGTGCATGTAGGTTCTTATAAAGAATTTACTGAAAAGTTTGGGTCAGGTACGGAGTATTCTCTGACCCGCGATGCGAAACTGGCTTTTCAGAATGGTGTTTATGAGATAGTGGTTGTTGGCGTTTCGGGTGCCGGAGGCGCTAAAGCATCTTTGGCATTGAAGAATAAAGAGGGTAAGGAAGCGGTTAAATTAGAAGCAAAATCTGAAGGCGACTTTGGCAATGATATTTCCATTGAAGTTGAAGCGATGGAAGAGGTGGAAGATTCCGTAAGATTGATGGTAACCGACGGCAAAACTATTGAGGCGTATGAGAATCTGGTTATGGATCCGGAAAGTGATAAATACCTGGTTGATCATGTAAACAAAAGTTCCACGTTGATCAACGCAGCAGATCTGGGTTTAAAGGTAAAATCTCCAAAAAACAACCCAGCCAAGGTTAAAGCAAAATTAAGCGGCGGTGCTCGAGGCAAGGAGCCGTCAAAGAAAGATTATGAAGATGCGCTTGAAAAACTTGAATCCGAGCCGGATGTTGATATAGTATTGGCATGTGATGTTTCCGACCCTGCAATACATGCACTGATCGACGCCCACTCCAAGAACATGAGCAAGGATGCAAAAAATAGAATAGGGATTGGCACGGTGAGTAAAGGCGAATCAATCAAGGATATCGTAAAAAGAACGGATGTTTTAAGCACCGACCGGTTTATCCTTGTGGCACCTTATGGGAACGCAGGTGCGGTCGCTGGCTTAATCAGCAATTTGAACTACTATGAGTCCCCGACGTTTAAAGCAATCACCGGACATCGAGGAACACTACTCTCCTGCAGAGCTGACACAGCTTTTAAAAGCAGGCATACTGGCATTGGAGGTTCAGCGCGGCAGGGGAATAATAGTTGAAAAAGGCATTTCGACGAGCAAGGAACAGATAAGCGTTACGAGAGTGGCGGATCATGCTGTCAGGGGCGTAAAGAATATAAGCGATAACTTTATAGGAACGTTAAACAGCCCCACCGGAAGATCTGCTTTAAAGGAAAAAATAACGGAATTTTTCATCCGCATGGAAAACGAGGGCTCAATTGTCCCGAGCACGGATTTAAAGGAGCCTTCATTTGTGGTCGATGTGTACTCATCAGAGCTTGATTTTGCCCAGGGGATCGTGAGAGTGGATATTGCGGTGCGACCCGTGAGGGCGATTGATTACATATACGCGACAATATTGGTGGAAGCATAATTTTTTCACAATAAAAAAAAATAATAAATAATAAAAAATGGCGGCAACAATATTATCTGCAAGCGGGAGTAAAGTAACAATTGACGGGAGCCAGATAGAAGGGCTTCAGTCAATTGAATATAAATACAGCAGGAGTCGGAAGGACATTGAAGCGGTGGGAACTGATGAAAGAATCGGCGTGGATTACGGGCTGAAGGTGGTTACAGGGACCACTGCTTAATAAGTCAACGGAGGATGCGAAGTTCCAGATTGTAGCGGAGTTGAAGAAAGGAAATGTTATAAGAAAGGCGACTTTTGACGATTGCTGGCTCGATGACAAAAGTTTCGGTATGGATGCCAACGGTGTTGGAATGAGCACCTATTCTTTTTCGGCAACGAGAGTTAGAGAAGAATGAGAAACAACCTTCAGAAAGGTTGATCATCAGAATGAATGATGGGGGCTTTCAGCCCCCATAATGCCTTACCAAAAAATGAGAAAACTTACAAAGGGGGATATATTGAAGGGAAAGGATAGAAGAGAAAACATACATCTGGATGGTTACGATGCTGATGTTGTGATAAGACCATTGACCGACGGGGAGTTGACAAGTGTTTTCGGGGTGATAGGGAATATTCCGTTCAAGGACGATGGAACGATAGACGCCGGCAAGATGGATGTTAAAAGAAATTTTGATGCATTAACGCTTGCTGCGTCGATGGGGCTGGTGGAGCCCGAACTCACGGTTGAAGAGGTTAAAGAGATGAAATTCGGGGTTCCGGAGTTTATCGGCACAAAGGTACTTGAGATCAGCGGGATTACTTCCGGCGGCGGCGCTAAAAAAAAAGGATTGAAATAGAGAATTTTGTAAGAAGCCCGGAAGGGTTGGAGTTAGCGGCATTATGTATCGATTACAAATATAAATTTACCGGCAGGATACAGGATCTGACAAGGGACCAGATAAATTTTTTGATGGCGGCTCTCTCATACAGGATAGAGCAAACAAAGCCTTCAGAAGCCGGCATGAGAAAGATTATAATCACCGAGGATTGAAAATTTTTATTAAATTTATTTGAAGATATAATATGGAAGCCATTAATAACCTTATGTTAAAGGTTGAGGAAATAAATAAGTCCATTATCCCAATCATAAAACTTTCAGCGAAGATCAGGAAACAATTGCTGGATTTAATTCTTGAAAAATTGATTATCCTGCCGGATTTTCCACGGGAAGAAGAAAAACTTGGGGGAAAAAAAATTTCGCATTACGAAAATTTTTACGAATTTATAAAAAACTTAAACTTCTATTTTTACATAAATATCAAAAGTACCGGGGAAAATTTCCAAAAATATTTGGAAAGATTTGCAACCGAAAGTTTGTCTGTGTTCAGCAGTTCAGAAATAAGATCAGTCGGCGATTACATAACCAGTGTTTCTGAAATCTATGAAAAACCCGAGGTTCCCGAATCTAAACCCATCCCGGAATATATACCCGCAATTTCACAGATGCATGAAAAAATCGAGGAGATCTCAACAACAATACCTGAATTTATAGTCAGCGAGGTGACCAGAATCTCTGAAATTTCCGAGTTATATGAAAAACCAGAAACCAAAGAAGAAATTCCAGCCCCCGAATATAAAGCCACAACAATAGCATACACAGCACCCCACATACCAGCAATCTCACAGATGTATGAAAAAATTGAAGAGATCTCAACAACAGTTCCTGAATTTGTGGTTAGCCAAGCAACAACAATTCCTGAGATCTATGAAAAACTCGGGGTTCCCGAATCTAAACCCATCACGGAATACATACCGGCGATTTCGCAGTTGTATGAAAAAATTGAAGAGATCTCAACAACAGTTCCTGAATTTATAGTCAACGGGGTAAGCAGAATCTCTGAAATTTCCAAGTTATACGAAAAACCCGAGGTTCAAGAAGTTCAAGAGAGAATTTCTGTATTAGAACATAAAGTCACTCCAGAATATATGCCAGCGATCTCACAGTTACATGAAAAAATTGAAGAGATCTCAACAACAGTTCCTGAATTTGTGGTTAGCCAAGTAACTAGTATTTCCGAGGCATATAAAATTCCTGAAGTTCCTGAACCCAAAGTCATTCAAGAATACATACCAGCGATTTCAAAGATGCACGAGGAAATTGAAGAAATAACAACAACAGTTCCTGAATTTATAGTCAATGAGGTAAGCAGAATCTCTGAAATTTCCGGGATATATGAAAAACCAGAAGTTCCCGAATCTAAAGCCGCCACACCCGCTCATATGCCAGCGATTTCACAGATGCATGAAAAAATTGAAGAGATATCAACAACAGTCCCTGAATTTACGGTCAACCAAGTAACCAGCGTTTCTGAGGTATATGAAAAACCAGAAGTTCCCGAATCTAAAGTTCGCCCCGAATACATACCAGCGATTTCACAAACAATTTCAAATATCAAAGAAACATTTGAAGAATTAGGGATTATGAATGTAGATTACTTAACAACAATCTCAGAGATGTATGGAATTGCCGAAAGTCCCGTGATGCCAATCACCGAAACGGCCCGTGGACTAAGTTATGCAACGAACATACCAGAGATTTATGAAAAAATTGAAGTCCTTTCCCATACGAATGAATATTCCAGGGAAATTATTGAAAAAACCGCAAGCGCAATAATCGACAGAAGTATGTTAAGCAGTGTCTATGAGCACGATAAAGAAGTAAGGTTCCTGGATGCTTTAGCATCATTTGAAACAACAAAAATTGATCAAATATTCCCCCTTATCTCCGCACTTACTCCTCAAGCATCCCATTCAACAACAGTTAATAAAGCGATGCATAACACCTTTAATATAACAATCACCACAAAATCAATAAGTGAAGAGCGGGATCTGAGAGAACTTGGGAAAAAGATAGGCATGATATTAGCCGAAGAAGTTCGCAGGTCGGGGGGGATATAAAAAGCCCTTTTCTTTTTAAAAAAGAAAAATGCTTTCGAAAAATATGATATTTAAAATATAATTTATAACACAATGAAAATAGAACTTGACAACATAACTCTTATAAAGCAGACGGAGGAGACAGAAACCGGCAAGATTACAGAAGTGAGAAGTGTCCGGAACATAAATACCCGTGAAAAGAGAAACATTGTTGAGCATAAAATCCCCGGGATGGAAGGAAATATATTCCAGGATCTTGGAAGAGAGCCGGTGAAAATATCTTTTGAAGGTACTTTTCAGGGGGAAAACGCCAAGGAAAATCTTGAGAGAATCAGATCAAAATTTAGGTTAGGAAAAGCGGTGACTTTTGCGTCAGACCTTACGGGCGCATCTGATGTGACTCATGTTTTGATTGAGGAATTAAGTATTGATGACACAGGGGGCGTGAAAAATGAATATAAATATTCTATTGTTATCAGGGAGTATAAAATTCCTGTAGAGGAAGAAACCCCCGCTCCTGATCAGGACGATAAAGCAAAAGATGCTGTTGATGATAAAACCGATGATGCCATGGGCACCATAAACTATATAACCGGAAAGGTTCTGGATGAAGAGGATAAACCAAAGGCGGATGTTCCCGTGAAAATTACATGGGATAAGGGAGAGATTGCAATAAAAACAAACGAGGGGGGCATTTACAGGCAGGATGAACTTGAACCAGGGAAATATATTGTCACCATCGACGCAGAAGGTTATAGGGGCATAGAAAAAGAAGTTATTATAAAACCCGGAAAAGAGAAAGCAGAGGTGAAAGAGAAGGGGGCTGGAGAGAAACCCAAGGAAGAAGAGAAGCCCACGGAGGAAGAGAAACCCACTGAAGAAGTTGAGGAGAAACCCACGGAGGAAGAGAAACCCACTGAAGAAGT
>MCBC01000169.1 GCA_001723855.1 Candidatus Altarchaeales archaeon WOR_SM1_86-2
CTATATTTATATTTTCTTCTTCCCCTATATTTAATGCTCCTCTAAATTGGAGTGAGTTCATTTTGTCACCTCGTTGTTTTATGTTTCCAACTCATAAAATAAGGAGGTGGCAAAAAATAATAATAAAGAAATTTCAGCCAATTAGTGGACACGACGAAATTTTTGCAAACAATTTTTTTGATTTTTTCGCATCTTCAATTTTATATTGCATTTTCTCTAATCATCCGATAATCATCCGATAATCATCCGATATAGTGCTCCACGACCCTTACCTTCTCGCCTTAGTACGCCCATTTTCAATAGCCCTGAGAGGTCTCTATGAGCAGTATCCCACCCAACCTCGCAAAGTGATCGATATTCCCTGTTGGTGATGCTTCCATGCTTCTTTATATATTCTATCGCCTTTTTCTGTCTTTTGTTAATATCAAGTCGAGTTATCCCTTTTTCAATGCCCTTCTCTCTCAGTTCCCGTCTGTTCTTGAGTGCCGTCTTGAATATATAATCCTCCTCTATGAATTCCGGCTCCTCAAGTCCCGCCTTCTCCATCTCGTCATACATCCGATCAATACCTTCACCAAGATCGCGCACATATTCGAGATCCGTAAGTACCTTCCCAATACGCGGATTCCTGAATAAGTGCATCCTTCGAATGTTGGAGATCCTCACCAAACCAGGCAGTCTTCCAGGGCTCTCAACAACCAACCTGTCGTCGAACATCTTAACATAGATGCAAATGCCCTGGATGCTGTAGGATCGGTGGACAACCGCATTGGTTATCGCTTCCTTCCACGCGAATTCCGGGTATTCCGGCACTTTGGTGAACATACCGCTTTCCGCATCTAAATAGGAGAACTCCCTGAGCTGGGAAGAAACCACCTGAAATATCTCATCAAGCTGTTTTGGCAGCGGTCCATCCACGGTAATGTCCTTGACGATGTTCATCTCCGTACCGGTTTTCTCCTCCAGGCCCTGATATCACAGAAAGCGTACCTCTGCTCTCGGCAGCCACCGCGTCGGATGTTTTGCGAACAAAAGAATTGCTGCATAGTTCAACACAATTTCATTATCTTTTGACACTGCTAAATCTCTGCCCAGCAATAGATCTTCCATGGTTCCGGGGAAATCAATATGTTCCTTGTATCGCGTTAATGCTTTTTTGTCCAGATCCTTTAATGATGCATCCACTAATGTGGCTTCAAAGCTTATCTCGCCTTTATCCCCATGGAGCTGGAGTCGTTCGTCAAACGTGAGTTTTCTCGTTTGATCACCAACCCGCAGATAGACATCATCCTTTGTTGTTGCGTGTACTCTCTCACTTGGATATATCTTCAGGATTAATGTATCCTCTGCTAACCGATAATCAAATTTTACGATTGGCTTGGTGTAATCCTTTGCCACCTGCAGGAATCTGTTAATTTTATCGGGATATCTATCCATTCCCGTGATCGTGATCGTGCCGCCATCTGCATTTGCCATTCCAACCACATGTTCGGCCAGTTCCCTGGGCATAATTCTCGCATCCTTGCGGTCAAATAATTGACCTTCTTTCTCATTCATTAGCTTCTTTAGCCATTTGTCGCCTGGCATTGGTCCATTCATTTTTTAATTTTTATTATACCCTTGCGCATAAATAAATGGATTTTGTTCTTAGAATATTTTTGCACCATTAACGGGTATCATTCTTCTGTTTCCAACCCCTGAAAGATTTCTAATACTGATTACTGCCCAACCCCTATAAAGGGTATATGGAGATCGTCAAAGTTCTTCTATGCCGGGGGGTTTTGAATATGTTTTTTGGAAAATAAATAAAGGATAAACATATTGTTTGCTGTTTCTGTATTTCAGGGTAACTTTGCCGGCTGCTTTTACCCCTCCGAAAGGAGGTCTTAAAAAACCAGGATCAACCGGGGTGCCGGGTGTTGCCGGCTTACTGATCTTTTTTCTTTTTTGCGGGACAGACACGGCACCCCCTGACATTATACAGGAATTAGACGTGATGGTTAAAGTACATTATAGGATTCTAGCTGATGTTTTCGAGACTTATTTCTTCGCCTATTCTTCTATGTCTTTTATCCCTGATCGCTAGTTTGTCTGATTTTCCGTTGCGAATAAAAATATCTGCCAGTTCAATATCCGAAATATTTCCGAATACCACCCTGTCGTACTTTTCCACCGTTCTTACAAATCTTTGGATAAATTCGGGATCTAAAGGAAACTCCAGATCTCTCGCCCTGAATCCTGTTGAATGAGTTAACATCGTGTGAAATCTTTCTTCCGGCCGTAGATCGCCGTGATTTAATTCGCCTTTATCTAAAGCGTCATACAGGGCATTACCCGCTTCTCCCCTGATAATTTGAACCAGTGGAAGGGTGGGGTAGAATCTGATGCCGAGGGATAATCCTTTTGAGGTATTCAGGTTAGTGAACAAACCCATCCCATACAGGATTGTCTCGTTACCTGATCTGTTTATCCATTTTTCAACTATGCGCCTGCGCTTTATTATGGAAGCATATTTTTCAAGATCGGTTTTATTTTGCTTTTTTCCATCTGATATCGATTTTAATGTTATGTGGGCGGAATCAAAATATATCTCGGGCGTTGACCCGGGATAATAACGCTTGATTAATTTTTCGACCTCCTGGTATGCTTCTTTTACTCCCCTGAATAATACTCCTCCTTCATCTTCCGATAACCTGATTATGAGGGAGGTGAAATAAGAGTTATCCAGTTTTTTCATTTTATCCGGATCACATCTAAAATCTGAATCCAGCATTCTTTCGTAAGTCTCTTTTTGCCGCATATACGCGTAGGCATCAGTTAGACTCTTCAGGTGATCATGATGACGGCATAGCCTTTGGATTAAATCATAATCTCCAGCCCTTCCACAATTATATTTTGCCATGGTTTCCTCCCTGGGTTTTGAATATCGAAAATTTCAGCTAACACGGGCATACCAGAACTGCATTTCCGGTATACTTACTTTTGGATTAAAGTTAACCTTAATCTTTAATAAAAATTATTTCTGGAAACAATAAAGAATAAAAAGGAATTTGGAGAGCACGGCACCATCCGGACATTATACGGGAATTGGCTGCATTGGGGTAAACCGCATTGTGGGATTCTATGTGACGTATGAAGCAGGAGATTTAATCATTCTCACCTCATTGATGTTATTTGCCTTCTGTGCTTAACTTTTTCAAAAAATGTCTTTTTAGTACCCAAACCGCCTTTCATACTTCTTATGGTCCATCCATTCTATCACAATGGAGATCACTATCACCTTATCTTTTGCAACCGAGTAAATCAGCCGCCATGCGTTCGGGAGATTATATCTCCAGAGATTATCTATCCCGTATTTTTGGATATATTCTTTCGGTATCTGTTTTTTAGGTATTTGTATGCCGCAAAATGCATCATCTGCGAGATCATCAAATGCTCTGTTCAGCCAATCGTATAACCTTTTATCCTCTGTTTTTGACTCTTCAACCGTTCAAATGCTAATTTAACTTTCTCATCTGCAAAAACGACGCGCGATCTCATCTTACTGTTAACTCCGGTTTTAAGTATTTTTTCACAAGTTCATGGTTCCATATCCATGCTATTTTTCCCTCTCTATCCACTGCAACCTTATGGGAATCCAGCAGATAATCAATTATTGTGCAGTAAGTCTGGTACATAACTTTTCTTGGCAAATTTTCCCATAACTGTTTCTTTTTGAATTCCCCGCTGTGTCCTCTTATCGTTTCTTCAACCATTAACACGGTATTAACACGGTATCTAATCTCGGGTAGTGCAATATTTGTTTTTTCATTTTTTTGTTATATAAATATATATAACTTATAAGTTTAAATATAAAATCACCGCTCACATAACCAACCATAAACATGAAGCTCTTTGACGACATACCGCTGGGTGATGAGAGCCTGTTCAGGAATGAGTGGGGGCTGGATTTTGACTGCCTGTCTGAGATGCTGCCGCACCGTCTGGAGGAGAAGAGGTGGATCGCATCAAGAAACTCATAGACCAGAAACTCATAGGGAGAGAGTTCACATCCAGAGGATTCATGGGGAGATCGTCAAGGTTCTTTTATGTCGGGGGGTTTTGAATGTTAATATGCTCCTTCCCGCTTGTCTATCTCCGTTATTAGTATCTCATTTCTGTCATAGAAAACAACATATTGAATCCTATAATCGCCCACCCTGACTCTAAACACTTTCTCCTTCCTCCCCGCCACTCTTTTGGCATCTGAGGGGAACGGGTCAATAGACAAGTCCTTAATTTTCTTCATGATCCTGCCATATACTTTCCTTTGAGATTTTCTAAGAAAACGCTTTGCATGGGAGCTGAGATAAATATTAAACATTTTTTACCTTTCCATTTCTTTCTCAAAGTCCTCCAGAAGTGTTGCCTTTCCCTCTTTATATTCTTTCAAACTCTCTTCAAGTTTTATTTCCTCTTCCGGGGTCAGGATTGTATCTGCATCAACCATGTGCATCTTAATGTAGTCTAAATCCTTTCTTATCGCTATCAGTTCATTTGTAATCTCTTTTGGAATTGTTGCATACGCCATTTTTTATTTATATTATTATTTTTTTCAAAAATAAAAATAAAAGATTTGAGCACTATTTTTCTATTTTTCAACAAAGTTCTTTTATGCCGGGGGGTTTTGAATATGTTTTTTTGGAGAAATAATAAAGAATAAAAAGGAATTTGGAGAGCACGGCACCCCCGGGCATTATACAGGAATGGCTGCGGGTGGTTAAACCGCATTACAGGATTCTATACGCTGTTGGCCGCTTCTTCCCATTCTATTCCCTCTTCCAGACTGTTTATAATTTCCTCTGCCGTTTCTAGCATTTCTTCCATCTCTTCTTTTGAGAAAGAACTAATTGGTCCTGGAGGATACCGCTCTTCATAATAAAACGCGGTCAGTTTTCTGCCAAAATCAAGATGCTCTTGAAACTTACCATCAAAGTTCACAGCCTCTGTTAAAAGTGATTCAAGATCATGAATCTTCTTTAATTCCCAACCTCTATGGATGAGAAGCCCTTTAGATATTTTTCAACTGCCTGATGTATATGAAAGAAAGCTACATCAAGATACTCCTCTTTCGCAAGAAGAATTTTTGCAACCTCTAAATCCTCTTTTCCTCTTCCAAACCATTCGTTAACTACTTGCTCTTTCATATAACACCACCCCTTTTTGGAATATTTCCTTTATAAAATCATCCCCCATTCTGAGCCGCTCCTCCAATTCGTTGGGAGTGTACACCAGAGGGGATACAGGTATTTTACGATTAGAATCATAGATTATTCTTTTAACCCCCACAAACCTGTCAACCCTTCTCCTGTTGGTATTCTTCAAAATCAAAAGGTCTATATCGCTGTCTTCCGCAGGATTGCCGTAAGCATAAGAACCGAATAGAATAATCTTTAAAGGCTTATATTCACTTTTCAGTTTCTCAACAATTTCAGATAATATTGTTTTTATTTCATCCTTCATTTTTCCTTCTATTTACAATAAGAACTTCTGAATTTATAAAGGCATGAAGGCTTATATTCAAAGCGACCAACTGCGTATAACAAGATTATGTCATGCATAAATGTTAGATATGCTCCTTTTTTGGGTGAAGAACATGTATCGATTATTTTTTGAAATATATCTATTTTTGAAATAAAGAATAAAAAGGAATTTGGAGAAGGGAGTAGCATTTCCGGCATAAGCGAACTTGCAAAGCAAGTTGGTTAGAGGGTGTTTGCGCGTCTGCTTATGCCATGGTATTCAATGTCGATACATCGGAGTCAATTTCTCGGTTTGACTTCTAAATACCCCCGATCAAATGACTAGAGCCAACAGCAAAGCTATAATCACAAGTGGGAAATAGAATATCACCTTCTTTATCTTCACGAAATTGCAGAGGACATTCGTCCTTTTTCTGTGATCTTTTTTTGAAAGAGTGTTTTTTGCATAGTGGTCCGGCACTGGAAACTCTCCGAAATCCGGGCTATTGAGACATTCTTCAAGACTTACGTCTTTAACACCCCTGACTTTATATTTCCCGGTTCGAATGAAACTCTGTATTGCCGTCGATCTTGCACTCCAACCTTCCTGGTATTTGTGATAAACGGATTCAAAAACCCAGAAGGGAAACGGAACGAACGCTGCAATAATGAGAAGCAACTGCAAGTTGATGGTAAGACCGACTCCGACAGCAGCCAGCCACAACGTAACTGCCATTTGCTTCGTCCGATGCCGAAGGTCATCAAAGTGATTGATCTTCTGCTGAACAATTTCGATCTCCTGTTTAAGAATGTCAATCTTAAGCTCTTTGATATCCATTGTTACCATTTTTAATCTCTAAAAACTTTTTCTTATGCCGCATAACAGGATCATACCCGAACCTGTCTGCATACACACCCCATCCGGATTAAAGCTAACCTTAATCTTTAATAAATTATTTTTTGAGAAAATAATAAATCCTTATGTTGACTAAGGGATGGTATCTCTACCAAACTGGTTCAGTTTTGTTTGAATTTCCCCACTGCTTGTGAATGTGGAAAGTACTGACATGTATCCGAAATTAGACAAAAAAAGTAGTTCTAAAAACGACCAAACCAAATCGCTGCGAGGTCGCCTATCTTCAATTTTTCCTTGAATTTGTGGGCATAAGGTCCATATCAAATTCTGGTGGTTTGATCCGGAGGTATGAAAATACTGTGTTAAGTTCTTCTCTAAAACCCACAGGTTCACTGATCCATAGTTGATCCTTTTTGAATTGTTCGTGTTTATAGTAACCTTCTTTCAGATGTCCTGATACGATAAGTTTTTTCAGCTCCGCGAATGAATATTTTTTTCCATGAGCGGCTAATATGACGCGCAAAATTGAGAGTAAAAGATATCCGCAGACAACCAGTACATTATGTGTTTCTATGCGGTCGTCTTTGCTGTGATACTCCGGTGTGATCTCCATATCTGTTTTCAAGACCCTGAATCCTTCCCCCATAATGTCTCTGAATTTGTATATGTCTATCAGTCCCTTACCGAGACGCGTATCATTGGAAAATGGTACGAAAAACCCGAAATACTTCCTCCTTTTTTCGAGTTCCGTATCATCTACGACGAGTTCAAGCTGTTTTCTACCTTTTACGCTTAATGCTCTCTTCAAGTGGTATGTGGCTATCAGTGCCATAACCTCTGTTTTATCCGGTTTCTTTGACTTATTGACTTCAATGATTTTAGTCCTCACATTCTCCAATCTTCTGTCTAAAGTTTTGTTCTTCTTCTTACAGATATC
>MCBC01000170.1 GCA_001723855.1 Candidatus Altarchaeales archaeon WOR_SM1_86-2
ACATCAACTACGAGAACTATAGCAAAAATGATGGTTCAAAAGCATACTGCGTAGAAGTCATATGGCACTATAAGCAATTACCCCAATTTTAGAGGGGGAGCACCAGAGATAGATGCTGCTTTAAGGGAGTATGAAAAAGGAAAAATCACACTCTGGAAAGCCGCAAGCTCTATTGGATTGTCTTTGTGGGAAATGATGGATGAGGCTAAACTTAGAGGCACCCGTGTGCCTTACACCATAGATGATTTAAAAGAAGACATAAAATCATTGAAATGCTAAATGGATAAGATTGTTTCTAATGCCACCCCTCTGATCTACCGGGATTATACTTTAATTTTATATATCTAAATAAACATAAATCATAATTATGGAAACCATAACACACAACCAGATGTATGCTCTCTTACAGAAAATGGATCACAGATTGAGAACAATGGAAATAGAAATTCAGGAGCTAAGGGAAGAGCCAGAACTGCGAGCAGAATATATTGAGAAAATAAAGAAAATCAAAAAAGAGGGCAAATTTACGCATTATAAGACAATAGATGATTTAAGGGTGGAGATAGAAGCGGAAACCGATTAGGATGTACGAATATGACATTGAAGATGGGCTGAAACGAACACTTGGAAAATTATATAAAAAGAACATGCATACATATGAGCGGATTATGAATAAAATGCAGGATATACTTGAAGAGCCAAATAGGTACAAACATCTCAGGCACGATAAGAAAGGGGAGTGTAGAGTCCATATCGGCTCTTATGTTCTCACCTTTGAAATTAATGAAAATGAGAGATTGGTGGTGTTTTTGGATTACGACCATCACGATAAGATTTACAAGCGATGATCTCGAATTCAAGAGGAGACCAATACTTTGAAAACAAGAGAGGTTCTGGAGGGATCATGGGTTGTTAAGTAAGTCGGGTTTATTGGCACTATAACTTAATTTATTTCGTTTCTAAATTTTTAGTTTTATATTCTAAAATAATAATAAAAGATAAAAATGAAAAACGTCTATGTGTCAATTCCGGATGAGATGTATAAATCGATTGAGAATAGAGTAGACCTTGGCATCTATAGCAATGTGGATGAAGTTGTAAATAAGGCACTAAAGAAAATGTTTGCTGAGCAAAGCAGGGAATTTTTAAGAAAAATGACAAAGAATCTGGGAATTACAAAGGATGATGTGCTTTCTGAATTAGAAAACGTGAGAGATTCAAAATGAATCATACGAAACGACCCAAAATTTTTATTGACTCAAACATCATTATTTCTGGAACATTCTTTTCTGGTCTGGAGAGCACTCTTCTCAGCATGGAAGATGTTGATTTAATCACGGCGGATATTTGTAAGGAAGAGGTCTTGGAGGTAACTAAACGAAAATTTAGATCCTTTGGAGTTGAGACATTAAGAATTGCGTTAGAAGAAGTTGAAAATTCATTTAGCGATGTAATTATTATTTCTGAAAATGATTATGCACATAATATTGAAAAAGCAAAGAATTTGATTAAGGATAAGGTAAATGATCAGAAAGTTTTAGCTGCTGTTTTGACCATTAAGCCAGATTATTTTGTTACCTGTGATAAAGATTTTGATAACGTTGAAATTAAAAATAAGATCAATGTTGTGAAAACAAGAGAGGTTCTGGGGGGATTCGTGAGTTATTGAGTGAATTAGGTTTACCGGCACCATGACTTAATTTATTTCGTTTCTAAATTTTAATCTGTTGGGGTCAAATGGAAATCAAAGTTTTTGTAAGTTCCCGGTTGAATTTAGCAGAAGAAAGAAAATGGGCAAAAGAAGCAATTGAAGGCATGGTTTCAAATTTCAAACCAATTCTTTTTGAAGACGAACCAGCAGATTCAAAACATATAAAAAAATGGTGGAGAGAAAAAATAAAGGACTCAAAATTTTTGATTCTAATCATCGGTAAGGAACTCTCTGCAGCAGTATTTGATGAATTTAAAACAGCGAAAGATTGTGCGTTAAAACCCTTTGTTTTTCCAAAGGGAAAATATTTGGATAATAAAGAACTTAAAGGAATAAGCATTTCAGAAAAAGATTTGGTTTGGTTTTATAAAAATGTAGGAAAATACAAAGAGATTGAAAATGAAAAACAATTCAAAAAGGAAATAAAGAATGCAATTTCTCAAAAGTTAGAGGTTTCTGATGAGTTATCAAAAGACCTTAGAGGTTGTGTGATAAAGGATGATGATCCTGAATTAATGAGAATCAAGGAGGTTTATGTAAAGCCGAAAATGTACGGCGACGCAGAGGAAATTTTAGAGAAAAAAAGATTTTTAATCATCACAGGTCCTGCAAATGTTGGAAAAACTTCTATGGCTTATTATCTTTCTTCAAAAGCAAAAGAAGATTTTGGAGCATTAAGAATTCTGAAAATTGAAAGAGAAAGAATTTCAGAATTGAAAGAAATTGAAAAATCGGTGATTTTATTTGATGATGTTTTTGGTAAAGCAGCGGCAGAGAAAAGATACGCGGATGAATTTGAAGATATCGAAAAACTGAAAGACAATAATAATTTCGTAATTTTAACGACAAGAAAAAATATTCTGGATGAACCAGAAGTTATGCATACTTTCGGTGTTTATTATGATGACATTAGAGATAACATAGTGGAAATAGTACCCGATGATTATTCAGGTAAGTTAGAGGAAATTCTGAAAAAGCATCTAGATTGTTATCTACATGCTGGGAAGGTAACTATAGAAGAATATGAATTAGGGATCAAAAATAAGGATGGAATTATTGAAAAGTTAAAATTTCCACACAATATTGATCTATTCGTAAAAGAAGGATTACAAAAAATAATTGAAGGCAAAGACTTTGATGAGGTTCTTGAAAATGCAAGATACATTAAAAGATGGGTAAAGGGCTGGTTTTTGAGTCTAGATAAAAGTTTTGATATTCATACAAAGTATTTTGTCTTTACAGCTGCTTTGTTTCCGGGATTTGATGAAGAGACATTTGAGAGAATTTATTTGGGAATTGCAAATACCTTACAGAAAGAACCGAAAGATTTAGACTCTTTAAGAAAGAAAACTTCCTCTTATATCCTGCAATCTGGAAAGATAGATTTCCAACATACAGATTATCAAGAAGGCGTGTTGGAAGGAATAAAAGAAGAACATAAGACTGATTTAGTTAAGATCATTCCTGCTTTGAAAGAATTAGCGAAAGATAGAAATTTATATGTTCGGTTGAGTGTTGCAGAATCTTTTGGGGAGATTGGCAGATATAAACTTGATGAAGTCCTGGCCATTCTGAAAGAATTAGCGAAATATGACAACACGGCGACTATATGTTCTATGATATCCCTTGAAAAGATTGCTAAATATGAACCCGATGAAGTCCTGTCTGTTTTCGAAGACTTGGTTAAGGATGGAGATTTCTGGGTTCAAGAGCAAGTTGTAAAATCTCTTGGGAGATTTGGAAGGGTCAAACAGGATAAAGTATTGGCCATATTTAAAGTATTGGCCAATGTTGATAATTGGGAAGTGAGAGCAAATGTTGCAATATCTCTTGGAAAGATTGATATGAAACCAGATGATGTTTTGCCTATTTTGGAAGAATTGGCAAAAGATGAAGATTCGCGAGTTAGAGGAATTGCAAAATTAATCATCAAATCACTAAAACAAAAATCTAAAAGTTGAAGATGAAATCCAATAAAAAACCATACCGCAAAGTAATCAAGAAAATCCTCTCTGGAGAAATAAAAACCACCGTTCAGTTAGATGTTGACAAAAGAAAATTAACAAAAGAGCTAAACTTTAAGAGATTTATTAGAAACCCAGAAATATTTAAAATTGAAAATGGAAATTGAAAAACAATTTGTTGAAGTCACAGAACTTATACGAAAAGCAAGGTATAATGCTCTTAAAAGCGTAAACACAGAACTTGTTAACCTTTACTGGGAAGTTGGGGAGTATATCAGCAAAAAGGTTGAGAGCGCTGAATGGGGAAAAGGTATTGTTCAGACACTTGCTGTTTATCTAAAACAGAACATGCCAGGTTTAAAAGGTTTTTCCGCCCAAAACATGTGGCGGATGAAGCAGTTCTACGAGACATATAGAGATAATCCAAAACTCTCAACACTGTTGAGAGAATTAACATGGTCAAGTCACCTTCATATTCTTTCAAAAACAAAGAGTATTGAGGAGAAAGAGTTTTATTTGCGATTAGCGATCAAAGAAAGATATCCGGTGAGGGAACTTGAACGACAGATTGATAGGGGGGTTTATGAAAGGACAATGCTTTCTGATACAAAAGCGTTAAAAGTGTCACCAGTGGCGACACAAATTCATCCCGACATTTCCTCTGCTTTCAAGGATACTTATGTACTTGATTTTCTTGATCTGCCTGAACGTTTCTCGGAGAAAGACCTCAGGAAAGCCATTATTCAAAACCTTAAACATTTTATTCTTGAGTTCGGCAGGGATTTTACTTTCATTGGTGAAGAGTACAGGTTGCAGGTTGGGAATAATGATTATTTTATTGATCTGCTTTTCTTTCACAGGGAATTGCAGTGTCTTGTTGTGGTTGAATTGAAAATTGATGATTTTAAGCCGGAGTATCTTGGAAAACTCAATTTTTATCTTGAAGCCCTTGACCGTGATGTAAAAAAGCTGCATGAAAATCCAAGCGTGGGCGTCATTCTCTGCAAGAGTAAAGATGATGAAGTCGTGGAATATGCTCTAAGTAGAAACCTTTCGCCTGCATTGATTTCAGAATATAAGACCAAACTCATTGATAAAAGAATTTTACAGCGAAAACTACATGAACTTTTCCAGTTATCACTGGATGATTTAAGTAAATAGATCATGAAAAATCACAAACAAGAATATAGGAAAGTAATAGAAAAAATCCTCTCTGGGGAGATTAAAACCGCGGGACAACTGGATTTAGAAAAACGAAGGCTGGCGAAAGAATTGAATTTGGGAAAATTCATTCGCAACTCGGAGATTTTGCGGTACGCAAAGCCTTCTGAGAAAGAAAAACTGAAACTCCTTGTGAAAAAGCCAATTCGCACCGAATCCGGGGTGGCGGTGGTTGCGGTGATGACAAAGCCTGCGCCCTGCCCGCACGGCAAATGCAGGTACTGTCCAGGAGGTCCACAGATAGATGTCCCGCAGAGCTACACCGGGAAAGAGCCGGCGACCCGCAGAGCGATACAGTACGGGTTTGATCCATACATGCAGACAACATTCAGGCTGGAGCAGTTAAAAACCATCGGGCATCCTGTTGACAAGGTGGAGTTGATCGTAATGGGCGGCACCCTTACAGCACAATGCATTGATTACCAGGAATGGTTCGTTAAGCGCTGTTTGGAGGCGATGAACGATTTTGAGGAGAATTATGATTTTATTTTTAATTCCGGGGATACTGCTTTTCTGGAAAAAAAGAAGGAAGAAGAATATAAATTCCGGTATCTTGAGGAAATACAAGAAATGAATGAAACCGCCCCTGCAAGATGCGTTGGGGTGACATTTGAGCCACGCCCCGACTGGGCTAAAAAAGAGCAAATAGATTACATGCTTAATTTAGGGGTGACAAGGATCGAGATGGGGGTTCAAAACCCCTATGACTTTATTTACCGCAGGATCAACCGGGGGCACAGGGTGAAGGATGTTGCGGAAGCGACCCGGCAGTTAAAGGATTCCGGTTTGAAGGTAGCGTTAAAGGATTCCGGTTTGAAGGTAGCATATCACATGATGCCCGGGCTTTTAGGCTACAATCCCGGGCTGGACCTGAGGGGGTTTAAAAAGATATTTGAGGATGAACGGTTCAGGCCCGACATGCTTAAACTCTACCCTTTGATCATCCTCAAGGGCACGGAGTACTATGATATGTGGGAGAAAGGCGAGTTTGAGCCGATAACCACCCGGCAGGCGGTTGAGATTATCGTGAAGGTCAAGGAGATGATGCCTAAATGGGTGAGAACGATCCGTATAATGCGGGATATTCCGTCCAACCTGGTCGAGGCGGGGATAAAATCAAGTAATCTCGGGGAAATCGTTTATAAGGAGATGGAAAAAATGGGAATTAAATGCAGCTGTATAAGGTGCAGGGAGGTCGGGCATAAATTAAGAGAGGGAATTGAACCAAAGTTGGATTATATAGGACTTACCCGCACGGAATATGACGCATCCGGCGGCAGAGAAATATTTCTGTCTTATGAGGACACAAAACAGGATATCTTAATCGGATTCTTAAGGTTAAGAAAGCCGCACGGACCGTTCAGGAAAGAAATAGTTGACGCGATGCTCGTGAGGGAGCTGCATGTTTACGGCCCCATGGTTGAGATCGGCGAGTCGCCCCGGTATGAATGGCAGCACCGAGGCTACGGCAGGGAACTTCTGGCAGAAGCTGAAAGAATAAGCAGGGAGGAGTTTGATGCCGGGAAGATTTTGATTACAAGCGGTATCGGGGCAAGGGATTACTACAGAAAGTTCGGGTATAGGGGGGATGGGGTTTACATGGGCAAGGAATTATGCCGCTCTGATTCTTCTTGTTGATAGAAACATAAGTAAAATTGAGATCACTGCAAATGCGACCACTATTAAGACGTAATCTCCAACGAGTGCATAGTCCATATCCTTGAACATGAAACATCTCATTAGCACTGCAGAATAATAAACAGGGAATAACTCAGCCATATGTCTTAACATGTCCGGCAGGAATCCAACCGGGTACACTATCCCGGAGAATATAATCACGACCCCCATGAGCAGGGCATTTACGTGCTTTCCGGCATCCCTGAATTTTGTTATGATAACGGTAAATAAACCGATTGATGTTAGGGCGAGAGTCGTGAGAACAATGATCGCTATCACCCGGGGGTCTAGTTGTGTTGGGGCCCCAAGAGCATATTCCGTTATATTCAAAACAGCAAATTGTACCATAACCAAAAACACTGCGTAGAGTAATCTGCCGAATAATATCAGACTTAAGGGTGTTTTTGTTGAGATCATGATTCTCTCCATAACCCACCTGTCCTTTGAGACTCCCATGGGGATTATCAGAAACCCGACAATACAGATCAGCAGTATGAATATTCCCGGGATGAAGTATATAAACGGATTCTGCCTCTTACCGATCCTTTTAAGCCACACGTTGCCCTCGTACCCGTAAGACTTCGTCCACGCATCTATCGCATCAACAACATAACCGGAGACCTCCGCAACCGGGGTTATGGACGAATCCACATAGACCCAGATCACATTGCCTTCCCCTGTTTTACCCCTGTTGCTTACCCCGTCCGGAATGGTGACTATAAAATACGCTTCTTCTCTCATGAGGCGGTTCATTGCCAGGGTTCTGTTATACTCGATCTCGGGGGTCGTGGAATAGTTCGCGATCTGGCAAACAAGCAAAAGATCATTTTCCGTCACATTCTCGTTCTGCGGGACGATCAAAAGGGGTGTATAGACAGGAGTTCTTTCCTTAAACGCCCCAGTCACAAATCCAAACGCAACCGGAAGTAACAATATAAGCATCAACAGCAAAACATTCCGTTTTGCTTCAAGAAAATCTTTTCTAAGCACCGCCCATATTTTTTTATAAAACATGTTTTATTGATAATTTTTAAAAAAGAAAAAATAAATCGCTTCTTACCCCTTTATATTGCAGGTCTCTTTATTTAGGCGATTTTCTTTTTTTTAACATCATCATAACGATTACACATACGGCAATTATCGCCGCTACAATGCCCCCAATCACATACATGTTATTCTTCCTTTCAACTGCTTCTTGTTTTTTCTGACCTGCTTCTTTAATTAGTTCGTCTGATCTGGATGTGATGTTCCCAATCATCTCGTTTGCTTTGTCGTATTCGGCATTTTTAATTTCTTTATCTGCATCTGATTTTAGCGTCCGCAAACTATTAATCTCCTGTTCAAGGGCTGTCACATCAGCGCCTTCTTTTTCAGCGTCATTTACCGCTTCGGTTAATTCTTTAAGTTTAGTTGATAGTTCTACGCTTTTCATCACTTCGACTGCCACTTCATCCGCCCCCGCAGCAAATTTTTCTGCACCCATGCATTTTTCCTCGTCAAAGAGATTCTGGGCATTTTCAAGGTCTTCTTTTGCGTTATTTAGTATATCCTGCATGGAACCCACGTCAACTCCCTGTTCTATCGCACCATTAAGTTTGCCTTCGGCGTTTGCAATAGAATCAGAGGACGTTTTTAAGATTTCATCAACCCTGTCATGAATTGGAACGAAAACAATTGCCTGCTTTTGAGAGGACTCCACTTCTTCAAAGAATTCTTTAAAGGTAGAAAAGTTCCCCGGGGGCACCCATACCCCAGTTATCTCTACCTTGCTGTCCATTACGAGTCTATCTTCACCTAAATCAAATTTCAGTTCATACTCTGTAAAACTCTCGTTTCTTGAGAAACTATCCGGAACCATCTCAACACCAAAACACTTTGGAAGAATTATCTCTGTATGGGTCAAAACCATTTCCTCGGGCCAGAGGTTTATCGGAAATGTCCTGTTTTCCTTTGAAGTTACTTCAGCATACATACTTTCTCCACTAAGATCATGAATAAGTTTGTCTCCCGAACGGGATGCAAAGCCCTCACATGTAAAGTTCATCGTCATTATAAATCGCGTGTCTTCCTTTTCTAAATCGGAATATGTATAGTTATTCAACTTACCTCTTGTACATTCTTCTTTGATAGCTGTTTGAAAAATTTCTTCTATATCACTCTCTTTTAATATTTTGAAACCATACCTCATGTAAATGGCATCAGAACCAACCCATTTTACACTTCCATACACATCTGCAGAACCGTCTTCTTTAAGATTTGTTATTCCTTCCGCCTCCATCAAATTATTTTTCTCAACAGGAAGTTCAGGAATGCTAACAAAACCCTTCTTCTCATCAAATAAAATAAGTACCATTCCCCCCTGTATCATTGAATTAGTGTATCCGTAAGGGCATTCACTGCAGGTCGGATCAAGCCAGAGATCGCCAATATCTCTTGGTACAAAAACCACGGAATGCCAAAAAGCCTGGGGGCTTGGAGCATCTATAATGCTTCTGTAACTCAATAACGCGGGATACGCTTCTATATCTGCCGCCTTTAACATAGAAACAAGCAAAACGGTCTGGTCTTTACAATCCCCGAATTTATATTCCAGGATCTCATCAACCGTATGGGGCTTATAACCCGTTAGAAATCCGAACTCCGATTCCTCGTATCTTATATTTTCTCTTACCCAGTCATATATAGCCTTTGTTTTTTCCTCCTTTGTTGTCTTTCCCTCTATAATTTCATTAACTTTACTGCTAACTAACTCTTTATTTATGGCATCAGAGAATAAACCCTCAAACCACTCTTCAAGTTCATTCCATGACCCTATGGAAGAGTAAGAAACCCTTGATAAAATTACTCTTGCAGGAGGCGTATAATATTCCGGTTCATATGGATCAAGATCTTTTACCTGCCATTTATAGACATTATAATCTCCGTCCTCCGACACATCGGGAGACAATTGGGTTGTATAATACTTAAATTCAAAGTCCTTTGGAACCTTTACTGTTAAAGAAACATCCGATATCGGGCTGGTGGAATTAAAGAAAAGGTCATCTGTGCTCCAAAACGCATCCTTCATCGGGAATGTAGTTTCCCATACAGCTTCGTATTCCAGTACATCATCTTTTTCGCATGACGGGAACGGGACAACTATGGCGTCAGCATACTCCCTCATTCTCTCCCTGGGGCATTCAATCCAGTCGCCATCGTGCTTCACCCTGCATTTAGTTATTTCAAATGTCTGATGGTCCCTGTTAAAATAAAATACATAACTGCAATCCTCCTGTTTTTTGCAAAGTTTCCAAACTTCATGTGTCAATTGTGTTGCAGTAGGTCCGGGGGAAATCGTATGGGTTTTATCTATAAGAATATAAATTTCCTCAACATCAGTGTAGTCCTCGCATTTTGGTTCTTCCGCTAAAGAAGGCACAGCAGTTAATAATACAGCTAACATACAAATTATTATTTTTTTCATTTTCATGAATGTTATTTTATTGATTGTCTAAAAATAAAAGCAGAATTTACCCAAATTTATTTGCTTTTCTGTTTTAAAAAAGATTTTTGGCATTTTTGCAAAAAAACAGGAATTTCTTTTCTGTTTAAAAAAAATATGCTGCAGAATCATGCTAATTTTAAATAAGAAATTTTTTGCAAGAATTTTCGTGTTTGAAACCAAACAACTTCAGCTGAATTCCCACGCATCTCATCCACATCCCCTGAACGGACACTGCACCAAACTCTAAATTTTGTTTTCATTATTTTGGTGTCTGACCCTCTTCCAGCTCCAGAGCATATCTTTTTTCATAACCTTCAACCCTTTTTATAAGGAGAACATAGCAGGTGATCAATGATAGAATGCCTATAATCAGACCGAACGGGATACATGAATACATAATAAGAATCGCGACAAACGCACCCAGGCCCTCAAATGTTTTTCCCATCCTATAGCCCACGTACAGGAGTGGAACAGCTATAAGCAGATTAAAGAACATGCATATAACAACAGTGAAGACCCCCATCCTGCCTCGCTTTTTCCAAAGTTCGTAAGACGCATCATCTTCCCCCTTTACTTTTTCCATTCCACGCTCTTCATCCTCCTTCCCTGCCTCAGGGCCATAGAAATCCTCCATTACGCCCATCGTGTCTTCCAGTCCAACCTAAACAACTTCAGCCAGATTCTCGAGCATCTCATCCACGTCATCCATGGTTACATTGCCCATGTTCCCGACCCTGAATGTGGAGTCCTTTATCCTCCCGTACCCTGAAGCCAGTATGAAACCTCTTTTCCTCATCCCGGACATCATATCAGGAAGATCAATCTCCCCTGGCACGGAAACGCAGCTCAGGGTTGGGGAAAGGTATCTTTCATCCGTGAATATCTCAAACCCCAGTTCCTTAACCCCCTCCCTTACTCTCGCAGAAACTTTTCTGTGTGTTGCGAACCTGTTTTCCCTGCCTTCCTCCCCGATTATGTCAAGGGTTTTTGACAGGGCAAACATCTGCGGGATCGGGGGGGTGTATGGAACCATGTGCTTGTCGTTGTATTTCTTCAGATTCAAAAAATCAAAGTAATGGCCCCTGTTCTCAACCTCACGGGCCTTCTCTAATGCTTTATCGCTCACGGATGCCACCGCCAGTCCGGGGGGGACTGACATGCATTTCTGCACCCCAAAAAAGCAGACATCGATATCGTTAACGTCTATGCTTACGCCGCCCATGGAACTTACCGCGTCAACCAGAGTTAAAACACCGTGCTGTTTTGCGACCCTGACCAGGTCCTTCAACGGATTGAGCAATGCAGTGGAGGTCTCGCAGTGGGTTATCGTCACTGCTTCAACATCATTATTTTCCGCAAGCACCGCATCCAATGACTCCGGAGTGTTCGCCTTTCCCCAATCAACCTCCTCCCTTAAAACCTTTCTTCCGTTCTGCTCAACGATCTCGCCGAATCTCTCTCCGAATGCGCCACATATAAGCGTCAGCGCTTTCCCGCCTTCACTTATGCAGTTTCTTGCAGCAGACTCCATAACCCCCGTTGATGAGGAGGTATAGAGAAGGACGTCATTTTCCGTCCCCAAAAATTTTTTTAGTTTAGCGATCAATTCTTTATGCAGTTCTACATAATCCCCGCTGCGATGACTGAACATCTGGCGGGACATCTCTTTCAGCACGTCATCCCTGACCCATGTCGGACCCACGGTAAATAACCTTGGCTTTTCCATTTTTTTATTTTTATTATATAATTTTAATTAATTAAGAAAATAAGATGTATCATGGTGATGTTCGCAAGTTAAAAGCAAGGAAGAAAAGAAAGTACGAGCAGGGTTCGGAGCATACGGAAACGAAGATCGGGGAGACGAAGTTGAAGAAAGCCAGAGTGAGGGGGGGTAACGCTAAGTTCAAACTTATGGCAGCGAAGTTTGCCGATGTGATTACAGACAAAGGCAACTTAAAGTGCGAGATACTGAACGTAAAGGATAACCCCTCGAACAAGGATTTCACCAGGAGGAATATAATAACAAAAAGGGCGGTGATCACGGTTAAGCCGCCAAAGGGGGAGGAATTCCAGGCAAAAGTTACTTCCCGCCCGGGGCAGGACGGGATTATTAATGCCGTTAAGGTTTGAATATTATTTTTTTAAACATTTAATTTCGTATATGGATGATGATATAGACGGATATATGATTGATAAGGCAAAAAAACTTCTTGAAAAATTCCCTGCAGATTACGCGGATATAAGGATTGTAAGAGGACCTTTCACATCGATCTCCTTGAAGGACGGGAAAATTGAAAATGTTGTCAGCACCTCGAATTTCGGCACCGGGATACGGGTTCTTTCCAGCGGCTCGTTCGGTTTTGCAAGCACGAACAAGGAAAATGAACTTGAGGATGTGATGAAAAAGGCATTAAAACTTGCCCGCACAACAAGGGGGAAAATAACGCTTTCCTCTGAAAAAACGCATGCTGACAAAGTTGAAACAAAGGTAAAAGAAAGTCCGGGGGGCATCGGGATTGAAGATAAAACCGAAAAATTGTTTTCTGCCGAAAAAGAGGCAAAAATCGATTATATAAGGAATGTATCGATCTCATACACCGACGCCTGCACAGAGAAAATTTTTTTAAATTCTTCCGGAAGCGAGATAATCCAGAAGGAAACGCTTACCTATATGGGGATTGTTGCCGTTGCGGCAAAAGATGGAGTGATGCAGGAGGGTTATGAGGTACTGGGGGCAAGAGGCGGGATGGAAGGTTTAAATGATGCCGAGATTAAGGCGAAAACAGCGGCAGAGAGGGCGGTTAAACTTTTAAATGCGAAAACACCGAAAGGCGGCAATTTCTGCTGCGTAATCGACGGGAAACTGGCGGGCGTTCTTGCCCATGAGGCGGTGGGGCATGCGTGCGAGGCAGATCTGGTTCTCAGCAACGATTCCGTCTTATCGTCAAAAACCGGGGAAAAGATCGGCTCGGGTCTTGTGAATATTGTCGATGACGCGACAATTAACGGCTTCGGAAGTTTTACCTATGACGACGAAGGAGTCCCTGGACAGAAGAAATATTTGACGAAAGCGGGAGTTTTAGAGTCATTTTTGCATTCTCGCGATACGGCATCTGAATTTAATTTGAATTCCACGGGGAACATGCGCGCCTCCTCTTACTCTGATTTTCCCGTTGTGAGAATGAGCAACACCTTCTTTGAGAAAGGAGAACAAAATCACGACGAACTTTTTGACATTAAAAACGGAATTTATGCAAAAGGAATGAAAGGTGGTCAGGTAAACCCGAAGACGGGAAATTTCGTATTTGTTGCAGAAGAAGGGTTTTTAATCAAAAACGGGGAATTGACCGAGAGATTGAGGGACATAACGCTGAACGGCGATATCTTAACCACTTTAAAAGAGATCGATGCCGTTGGATCGGACTTTATAATGGGTCCCGGATTTTGCGGAAAGCGGGGGCAGGTAATAAGGGTTTCCGACGGGGGACCTCATTTGAGGATCAGGAGCGTTGCTGTCGGGTGAGATTTTTATTTAATTTTTTAATATTTAAAACCAATAATTAATAAACATTAAAGATGGCGACAGTATCCGCAGTTTATGAGAAAGGCGTGTTCAGACCGCTGGGGAAGGTGAAGTTCAAAGAAAATACAATTGTAGAGGTAATTCCGAAACCATCTGTAGTTGATGAGGTTGCAGGCACATGGGATATTGAAGATGCAGATGAATTCATAAAGAAAATCAAAACCGGATGGAAAAGATGGAAATCCTAGTGGATACCGATGTACTGGTCACTGTATTGCGAAAGAATCCGGATTCAAATTGTATTGGCTTGTTAAAGAAAATCGAATCAGGAGAAATTCAGGGTTTTGTTTCCACGATAACTGTCTTTGAACTTTATTACGGGGCATATCTTTTTCACGACACGGGTAAAGCGGTTAATTCCGTAAACAAATTATTGAGCATATTTGAAGTGCTTGATTTACCGGTGAAAGTAGGTATGCGGGCAGGTAAAATCGGAGCGGAATGAAAAACAATGGACTTGAAATAGACTTCAGGGATTTGTTGATAGGCGTAACTGCATTAAATTTCAATTTGAAATTAGTAACTTTAAACAAAAAGCATTTTTCAAGAATTCCTGATTTAGAGATGGTAGACATGTGAAGAATGGAATTTTACAGGGACAGGTAATAAGGGTTTCCGACGGGGGACCTCATCTGACATGAATTTCTACAAACGCGATTTTTTTTTTGGAATTTTATTTGCACGGTTTTCGTTCTTTAACATGGAATTCCTTGAAGACAAATACTTTAATAACTTTGAAATCTAATAAAACAATGTTAGTGCTAAAAAGTGATGTTTGAACACCATTTTTGATTTATCTCATAAATTTTGATTATATGTCGGCATATAGATTTAAATCTAAATAAAAGCACAAAATAGGAAATAGAATATATGAATTAGTAATTCGCACTGCTTAGTCAAGAATAGATTATTTATCAAATTTCGTGTAGAAATTCATGTCCGAGGATCAGGAATGTTGCTGTGGGTTAATCGATATTTTCAAATTTTATTCTTTCTATTTTATCGTTTTTATTCAAAATACTAAATAATTAAAAAGCTAAAGAAATAAAAAATGTCATACTGGAACTATGACTATGGTTACTATCCCCCCACAAAACCAAAGGATGTAAAAGACGGAATAAAACTCCAATCAAGCAAGATTGGCTCTACCTGGTGGTCTAAAAAATGGATATCCGCTCTTGAATCATTTAGCAACACCTCCCGACTTCAGCGGGGCAGAAGATACGCTCGCAGAGGACAGGTGATGAATTTCAAGATTAATTCTGACGGCACAGTGACAGGAAAGGTCCAGGGGTCTGCTTCCAGACCCTACACCATATCTGTTAAAATCAAGACATTCTCGGATAATGAATGGAACAAAATCCTTAAAGAAATGAGCAATCAGGCATTGTTTCTTGCAAAACTTATTAACGGCGAGATTATTAACGGCGAGATGCCTGAAGATATTGATGAAGCATTCTCTGCCGCAGGCGTCTCGCTTTTCCCGAAGAGCAGAAGTCAGATTTCAACAAACTGCTCCTGTCCTGACTGGGAAAATCCCTGCAAGCATATTGCAGCAGTGCATTATGTTCTTGGAGAGGAATTCGACAGGGATCCTTTCATGATATTCAATCTGCGCGGAATGCCTAAAGAGCAGGTAATGGCAAAGCTCAGGGAGTTGAGGAGTTTTGATGTTCTGCCAGAAGAAGAGAAACCGCTTTCAGAAGAAGAGGGGGAAGAATCGTACGAAACAATCCCACTTGACGAATGTCTATCTGATTTCTGGCTGGCGGGAGATAATTTTAATAAAATTACGGTTTCAATTAAACCCCCTACTGTGCCGTTAGCTATTCTTAAACGGCTCGGTGCGCCCGGATTCTGGCAGGGTGATGACTTCTGGAAGGACATGGAAAAATTATATAAACTTATGAGTGATTCGGCAATAAAGGAAGCGTATGCCGCGAATGAATCCGACGGAACAGGACAAAAAGATGGATTAAATACAAATTTAAATAATATTATTTTGCACGGCACATGGGTTCCCGATAGAGGTAAATTCCTTGTGTGGGGCGAGAAAACCAAAACAGGGAAAAAAGGTAGGGGTAAAACACCAGAGCATCCGTTCTGCACATCGGCAGAGGAACTTGTCGGAATTAGCAAGGCATTGGGTTTTAATTTCGATTCCGATGAATGCTCCCCGGGATCCTTGACTCTATCCCTGCCCGGAACAGAAAAAGCCCCGCATGCGTCATTTAAACGACTTGAAACGGAAGAGGAAACACTTTCAAACTGGGAGGTTCCAGCGGTTTGCGTTTCTGCGCGCGAGGCAATTACACAACTTACACATCTCCCCTTCAATGATGTCCCTCACAATAATCTTAATATTAAACTTGGCGATGATATTCTTTTCTGGAGTTTGCTTTCTAAATTCGGATACGAGTTGATTGCAAGACAGCGATTTATTCCCTCAATCACTACTTCGGGAAAAGGAAAGAAAATGGTCTTGCGTGCTCGCTGGCACCCTGTATATAATTATGATAATGACTCAAAACGACTTGATTTATTTGTGGATTCAATGCCGTACATCTGCGGAGCAGCAGATTCTGATTTAAAATTCTCGCCCGCAAAATTAATTATTGATTTTTTGAACACCGCAGTTGATAAAACCTGCCGTGGGTGGTTTAAAGATAAAATTACGGGAACCGGGATATGGGAAAATAAAATAACCAGGGATACCTTACCCTCTAAACTGCTTGCAGGTCTCGGTTCTGTTGACGGGATGATTAGAGGCACAACTCACGAGCGCACTGTCCTGAAAACGGAGATGGATAAGTGGTCGCATGCCATAAGAACATCGGGCAGAGAAACGCCTTTCAGGACTTGTTTCCGGCTTGAGGAGCCGCAGGATGAACGGATGGATGTCTACGGCGATAAACGTGAAGCCATGGACTGGAATATTTCATTTCATTTACAGGCAATGGATGACAGGAGTTTGATTGTTCCCGCAGAGACCGTCTGGAAGTCAAAATCCATTGGACATAAGGGTATGGAATTTGAAAGTCCCCAGGAAATGTTCCTTGGGGATCTTGCAAAGGCGTCACGGCTTTTCCCTGCAATTGAGCAGGGTTTAAAGACAAGAAGACCCGGAAAATGTACTGTTGGAACAGAAGGTGCTTATGCATTCTTAAAGGAGGGCGCATGGCTGCTCGAGGAAAGCGGCTACGGCATTCTGATACCCTCGTGGTGGGGCAAATATGGGGCGGCGTCAGACATTAAAATTAAAGCAAAGTCAAAGTCAAAATCCCCCTCGGAAACATCTGAAAGAAAATTTTTCGGATTAAACAGCATCCTGAATTTCAACTGGGAGATTGCAGTTGGTGATGAAATGCTCACAAGGGAGGAGCTTGAAAAACTTTCTGAATTAAAAATTCCTCTTGTGAAGGTAAGGGGGAAGTGGATTGAATTTAAAAAAGATCGGCTTGAGGATGCATTAAAAATCTTAAATAAGTTTGAAAAAGAAGGAATGACCCTGGCAGAAGCACTTCACATAAATTCCGGTGCCGAAGACATTGGCATTCCAATGGAATTTGAAAGTTCGGGCTGGCTTGGGGATATTGTCAAGGGAGGAAATGGAAAATTTAAGAAAATTAAAACGCCAAAATCATTTAACGGCAAACTCAGACCATACCAGGAAGATGGATTTTCATGGCTTTCATTTCTTAAAAGCAGGGGGCTGGGAACATGTCTTGCGGACGATATGGGTCTGGGGAAAACAATCCAGGTTATCTCCCTGCTGCTGCATGATAGGGTGATGGATAAAAAAAGTAAAAGTTCCGCACCGGTACTTTTAATTGCCCCAACATCGGTTATTGGAAACTGGCACCATGAACTGGCACGCTTTGCCCCGACACTTAAGGTTATGATTCATCATGGAACAGAGCGGCTGAGTGGAAAGAAATTTATAACAGAGGCAAAAAAACAGGATGTTGTAGTTACCACCTATGCTCTTTCGGTCAGGGATCAAAAAGACTTAGATAAAATTAGATGGCAGGGGGTAATACTTGACGAAGCACAAAACATCAAGAATCCATACACGAAACAGGCACAAAACATCAGGAAAATCAGCAAAAAATCGGGCTACAGGATTGCTCTCACAGGAACACCAATTGAAAACCGTTTAAGTGAATTGTGGTCAATTATGGAGTTTTTAAATTCAGGGTATCTCGGAACGTTCAGGCAGTTCAGAAGAAATTTTGCAATTCCGGTTGAAAGACGCTGCAATCAGGAGGTCTCGGAAAAATTAAGGGACCTGGTTAAACCATTCATACTGCGGAGGGTTAAAACCGATAAGAAAGTAATTAAAGACCTTCCCGATAAAATAGAAATGAAAAAATACTGCACCCTGACAGTCGAACAAACAACCCTCTATAAGGCGGTTGTTGATGAAATGATGCAGGAAATTGAACAATCCGAGGGCATAGAGCGAAAAGGGCTTGTTTTGTCCGCACTAACCAAACTGAAACAGATATGCAACCATCCTGCTTTATTTCTGCATGATGGAAGTTCCCTTGATGCGCGCTCAGGAAAACTTGAGCAGCTGAAAGACATGCTTGATAATGTCTTAGCAGCAAATGAAAGGGCATTAATTTTTACACAGTACTCTGAAATGGGTAAAATGCTGAAAGAACACCTTGAGGAATCCTACGGCAGGGAGGTTTTCTTTTTGTACGGCGGGGTTCCGCAGAAAAAAAGGGATAAGATGGTTACCATGTTTCAGGGAGATAAAAATGCACCCCCGATATTCATTCTTTCTGTAAAAGCGGGCGGGCTTGGGCTGAATCTTACCTCCGCAAATCATGTGTTTCACTTTGACAGGTGGTGGAATCCGGCAGTTGAGAATCAGGCAACAGATAGGTCATTCAGAATCGGGCAAATGAAAAATGTGCAGGTCTATAAGTTTGTAACAGAAGGGACACTTGAGGAGAAAATCGATTATATGATTGAGGCAAAAAAGGATTTATCCGACAAGATATTAAGTGCGGGGGACTCGTACCTTACCGAATTATCAAATGATAAACTCAGGGAGATGTTTAGTTTAAGGGAGGAATATTAAGTGGAACCCAAAATGGAAAACAACCTTCTGAAACAGCAAAACAATCAAAATTGACAAAGTCAATTTTGTGTATTGAAATTTCCTTGAAATTTCACATATTTCAAAGAAATTTTGTGTTCGCAAGATTTACGGAGTAAATCTTGGAATCCAAAACCGCAGAGTGGTTTTGCGATTCCAAAAGTGCAAAGCACTTGCGGCTGAGAGACATTGTCCCTCAGACACGTGTCAGAGCAGAGCTCTGCCACTTTTGCGGAGGTTGACCACCATAGTGAATGAAGGGGGGCAAAGCCCCCCCCTTATGCTCTTCGGAAATAGAAAGGCATATAGATCGTAATTACAATGGAAAAAATCATAAAGATTGCAGAAAAGTATGGGGCAGAAGAATGCGAGGTCTTTTATTCAAGCACGAAATCACATTCATTTTTCGTTGTGGGGGAGGAAATAAAAACAAACGAATTTGACTCCGACTCCGGTTTTGGAGTGCGGATTTTAAAGGACAATAGAATCGGGTTTTCATACTTTACGGATAAGAATAAAGCGGAAGAGGCGGTAAAGACGGCAGTTGAGGTCTCAAAATTTTCAGGGGAAATTGACGGCTTTGAGTTTTCAGGTGACAAAAAATTTCAGAATGTTGACGGAATTTACGACAAAAAAATCGTGAATCTGGGCGCAGAGGATGCAAAAAACTTAATTGACGGGTTGATTTCGGGTGTAAAGTGCTGTGCGGAACCGATCGAATCCGATCTGGGTTTTGAAACATCAGAAATTAAGATCATGAATTCCGGCGGTCTTGAAGCCTGCGGAAAATACACCAGGATTTCATGCACCGCGCTTGCAGGTTATAAAGACAGCAGTGCACATGAAAGTTATGCGTCATGCAGCCTTGACATTAACGCAGAGAAGATCGGAAAGAAAGCCGGACTTCTTGCAAAACAGATGTATAAGCCCAAGAAAGTTAAAAGCGGCAGAGTGAACGTTATCTTTAACCAGTCCGCACTTAACGATTTGCTTTCAGCGATGTTTTATCCGGCAACAGACGGCAGCAAAACGAGGCGGGGACTTTCGTTTTTCTGCGGCAGGGAAGGGAAGGCGATAGGGGATAATATCTTAAGTATTTATGATGACCCCCTGTATCCGGGGGGTATGGGAAGTTCTTCATTTGATGCAGAGGGCTTGAAAACATTTAGAAAGCCGATAATCGAGAAGGGCGTGTTGAAGAATTTCCTGTATGACCTGAAGAATGCCGCGCTTGCGGGGGTAAAAAGCACGGGCAATGGAAGCAGGGGCGATTACTCCTCGCCGGTATCTGTTTCACCGTCAAATGTTGTTGTCGGCCCGGGAAACATCCCGGATTTAATATCTGAATGCAAAAACGGTATTTATCTTCACTCCGCTCTCGGGTGGCATACCGCGAACTCCCTTGTCGGAGATTTTTCTGTCTCAACCGATGTCGGGTTTAAAATTGAAAACGGCGAAATTAAGGGGGGCATTAAAGGAATGATTGCCGATAATTTCTTTGAGATGATTAAAAAAACGGGAGTCGAGAAAAGACAAAAAAGGCATTTCGACCTGGTTTCGCCGAAAATCGAGTTCTATGACGTGAATGTTGTCGGAAACTAAATTATTTTTTATTCTTAAAATTAAAAACTTAAAATATTTATATGGAACTATTGGAAAAATTATGCATGGCATCTGGCATCCCGGGATTTGAAGACGAGATAAGGGAGATCATGCAAAAGGAGCTTAAGAAGTCGTGCGATTCCGTGGAGGTGGACAATTTCGGCAATGTCATCGCGATCAAAGGCAGGGGAAAGAAAAAGATAATGATCGCGGCCCACATGGATGAGATCGGGCTTATGATAAAGCACATTGATGAGCGGGGATTTCTAAATTTCGTTAAAATCGGGGGCATTGATGACCGGATTTTAATGCAGCAGAGGGTTATCATAAAAACAAAAAAAGGCGATGTGAGGGGGATTATAGGGGCAAAACCGCCGCATCTTCAAAAGGAAGAGGAAAAGAAAAAGGTAATCAAGCACGGGGAACTTTTTATTGACATAGGGGCGAAAGACGGTACGGAAGCAAAAAAGATGGTAGAAGTCGGCGACCCCGTAATCCTTGAGCCGAATTTCGGGAAACTGAACGGGAATACATATTACGGCAAGGCAATCGATAACCGTGTCGGGTGTTATGCCCTGGTAAAGATCATGAGGCAGATTAAGATTAAAGACGCGACGGTCTATGCTGTTGCCACCGCCCAGGAGGAAGTCGGGCTTAAAGGCGCGAGGGTTTCGGCGTTTAAGATCGATCCCGATTATGCAATAGCGGTTGATACAACGATTGCGGGGGATACGCCGTACATAAAAGAAAACGAGTCGAGTTTGAAATTGGGGCACGGACCTGCGATAACCATAACGGAAGCATCGGGGAGGGGGGTTGTTACCCACCCTAAAATCAGGGAAATCCTGATGAAAACCGCTGAAAAGAAAGAGATTAACTACCAGGTTGATGTCCTGGAGGGCGGGATGACAGATTCCGCAATAATCTATATCACGAGGGCGGGAGTCCCAAGCGGTGTTGTTTCCATCCCGACAAGGTATATCCACGGACCAAGCGGTGTTTTCAGCATGGATGATGTGAAGAACGCGATAAAACTTGTTGTTTGCGCACTCCCGGAATTCTAAATGGTTTTTTGGAAACTTCTCGCAGATGAACCTAAAAAAAGAACTAACTTCAAGGATCAAGAAAATCCGGGCGCGGATGGAGGAGCAAAAAATCGATGCCTTTTTAGTCCAGAAACCGAAGAATTTGCTCTATTTGGCGGGCATGGAGTCCGGGAACATGCTCTTAACCCCTGATGAAGCGAATTTGTGGGTCAATGAACTTGATTATTCTAATGTTAATAGTTCTTTTAAAAATTATGCGGATTTTAATATTTTCCCGATAAGGGATTATGGAAAAGCCAAAAGAATTGAGGCTGTCGGGGATTATATAAAGGGTTTAAGACCCGGGAATATCGGGGTGGAGAACATCAGTTTTGCCTCTTACGGCAAGTTAAAACAGGAATTAAAATCAGATCTTATCAGCGGCGACATCATCGAAAAAACCCGGCAGGTAAAATCAGAATACGAGATCGGGTTATTGAGGAACTCCGCAGGGATTGGAAAAATAGGGTTGGAAAAAGCATACGAGGTCGTAGGGGGCGGTATCAGTGAACTGGATGCTGTCTCGGAGATCGAGTATGCCGTAAGGAAAGCAGGCTCCGAAACCCCTCCTTTCCACGAGGGCGCCCTTTTAGCATCCGGCTCAAATGCCGCAAGCATCCACGCTTATGCTTCAGATAAAAAGATCAGGGAAGGAGAAATGGTTGTTGTTGACCTTGGCGCAAGATACAGGGGATATTACTCCGATATGACCCGGACAATCCCAATCGGCAAATTAAACAAAGACGAGCGTAAAGTTCTTGAATTTGTAAAAAACCTCAAATCAGAGACAATAGATTATATAAGGGAGGGAATGAAAGCATCAGATGTCCATAAATTCGTTGAAAAAAGAATAAAAAAGCTTGGATACAACTTCTACCACGCGGCAGGACACGGCATCGGCCTGGATGTTCATGAGCTGCCGTCATTGGGTCCGGATTCGGATGATGTGCTCAAGGAGGGGATGGTCTTTACTGTTGAGCCCGGGATTTATAAAGCAGGAAAGTTCGGGGTTAGGTTTGAGGATATGGTAGTGCTGACCGGGAAAGGGTGTGAGGTATTATGAGTTTCCGGTCTAATACTAAAATCTTTCGGTGGTTGGAATCAGAAAAATAATGCTCAAATTTTATTATTCTTTTATTAAGTTGAAAACATAATATATTAATGAAAACCAACTCAAAGCAAGATGGAAACAGCAGTCCTAAACAAAAAAGGAGGTATTGAAATACCTAAAAAAATAAGGCAGAGGATGCAGTTAAAACCGAACACAGAATTTATTGTTCTGGAAAGCGCTGACACTCTAACGTTAAAAAGAATATACAAACCCTCATCTGAAGATTTCGAAAAACTTGTTGGTTGGGGAACAAAATTTGCAAAAGAGAAGGGGATAACACATGAAGATGTGCTGGAAGATGATTAAAAAAGTTAAAGCGGTTCCAGATACAAATGTAATAATCTCCTCTATTTTCTGGAGAGGACCACCATACAGGGTTATGAAACACGGGTTTGAAAGAGAATATATCATTCTAACCTCTCCAGAGATCATTGACGAAGTTATTGATAGATTGAAGTATAAGTTTAATTTACCCGAAAACAGGATACATGACTTGATAGGAATTTTAATAGCATTTTCGCTCGTGGTTGAACCATCAAGAAGAATAAATGCCGTGGAGGACGACCCTGATGATAATAAAATAATTGAATGTGCCGTTGAGGGAAATGCAGATTACATTGTCTCTGGAGATAAGCATTTATTGAATGTTGAAAAATTTGAGTATGTTGAAATCGTAACGCCAAAGGAGTTTATTGAATTGAAAATTCAGAAACCCCCGGCATAGAAGAACTTCATTGAAAAACAGAAGAATAGTGCTCAAATTCTTATTTTTATATTTTAAAGTAATAATCTAATAGAAAGTAAGAAAGTAAAATGCAAAAAGCAGAATATGTTTCACTCCGGGATATGGAACTTAAGGCGCTGATTGATGCAGGCGTATTTAAAAGTAAAGCCGATGCCATTAATGAGGCGGTAAGTACTTTATTCCGTGTTAAACCAGAGATGAAGCTTGAATCAGCAATCCAGTTATATAAGGATAATAAAGTAACTTTGGGCAGAGCCGCAGAGATCGCAGGATTGAACAGGTGGGAGTTCACTGATATACTGAAGGACAGGGGGATAAAGATTGTTATTGAGTGCGATTCTGAAGCAGATATGGATAAGCGAATTCAAAAAAAATCACTTCGTGATTTTTAACTTTAATGTAACCGTAACATAATCGAATTTACATTACATGAGCAAATAAAGAGAAAATGATACTTGTTGATACTAACATTCTTTCAACATTTGCAAAGATCAATAAGTTAGATATATTTATGCAGTTGTGTGGCTGACCCTTGGTCAGACACGTGTCGGAGCGAAACTCCGCCACATTTCAGGATGAAAATATTGCGATAGTGCCGGCGGTATATGAGGAATTGACAGATGGCGTAAACAAAGGTTATCAAACACTTGCGAGAGTATTGGAGCTGGTTGATAAACAAGCCATCAAAATCCTGCCGCTCACTGAAGATGAGATCACTGCGAAAGCACGACTTCCAGCATCTTTTGATGAAGGTGAACGGGAAGCAATCGTTGTTGCGAAAACCAGGAATCTACAGATAACCACCAATGAAAAACAGATTGGAAATTACTGCAGGGAGGAAGGAATCTTGTATCTGAATCTCCCTGATCTGCTTAGAATGATGTGGCTCAATGAGATATTATCCAAGAGCGATGTAAGAGCTATGGTAAATGAAATTGAGGGGAAGGATAACATCAAATTTAAATCCACAGAAAACATTTTTATTGACAAAAAGAAAAGGACATGAATAAACCATGAAATAGAATACTGACTTTATTGTTTTTTTTTTCAGAAACCTCTGACATAGAAGAACTTCATTGAAAAACAGAAAAACAGTGCTCGAATTCTTATTTTTATAAAAACAATGATATTTACAACCTAACTTTAACAAAAAAATGGCTAATTTTGAATACCTAAACGACTTACTGCGAGACCAAAATGGTCTCAATTTCTACTTCAACTTGTAGGTATGCACTTCTCTTATGATCGATTTTTTGATTTAATGGTAAATTTTTCTATAATTCTAATTTGTGCAAGCAAATATATAAATACTGAAATTTTATACCTACATACCCAAAAATCTTTATTGATAAAAATAGAACTGCTGAGAGGTAATTATCAATTTTTTAAGAAATTTACCAAAAAGTGAAAATCGGGGGTTTCCTCCCCTCACTATTCGATTTTTAGGAAAATATCGTTGTCAAACCCAGGTTACAATAAAATAAAATAATCCAGAAATGAAAATAAAGAGCGTGAATGAAGACCTCATATTGCCAAAAAGAATACTTGATAAGGCTGAAATTGGGGGCGATATCGATGTTATCGTAAAGCCACATATGGTGATCGTAAAAGAGAGTCTTACAAAATCAACAAAGGGGTTGGTAAAGCCGAGAATAGATATTTCAAAACTTCATGAAGAATATGAGGACTACTTATTCAAAAAAGGGAAGGGCGATCTCTAGTTTAGATGATTTCATCTCAGATGAACAGATTTTCGTAGATGCCAACATCTTTACTTTTCACCACCTGGATGATCCAAGATATGGCGAATCGTGCACAGAGTTTTTGCAAAGGATAGAGAATGGCGGGGTCAATGGAGCAACTTCCAATTTTGTTTTAGATGAGGTTATTTATGTTATTTTGATTGAGAAAGGATGCGAGATACTTAACGTAGATCGTGCATGGAAGGTTAGAGAAGAAATAAAGAGGGACAAAAAGTTTGCCAAGCAGTGTTACGAGCCAGTTAGCATATTTCTAAGAATTGTACAAAGAGTTAAATCCAAGAGATTCAAGTAATTAATCGTGGTTTTTCGCAACATTTTTTAATCTTTATTTTTCAAAAACATATCCAGAACCCCCTGACACAGAAGAACTTCATTGAAACAGAAAAATAGTGCTCAAATCTTTTAATTACTATATTAATAACGGTTAAGTTTCAAATAAAAGTGGGGCACGAATTTTATTAAAAATCAAGTTAAAGAGATTCTTATCAAAATATTTATAAATCTATTTAAATATCTATGGCTTTTAATATATTAAATAGTCCCATATACGGGAACATTTAGGCGCATAATATTCCACCATACCCTAAAATGAAGACGAAAAAAATTGTTACCGAACTCCTTGAGGAGAACAAAAGATACTCTGAATTAGAGATAATGCCAAGGGACAAGGAAAAAGAACTGCACAATCTGCTCAAAACAGATGAAATTATAACGATATCCGGTGTCAGGAGGTGCGGTAAATCATATCTCATTCTCTCGATTTTAAAGGATCTTCCAGGGGCGCTATATGTAAATTTTGAAGATGAACGCCTTGCGGGATTCACAGCAGAGAATTTAAAAGAAATCTATAAATCATTTATAGAGATCAGAAATCCTGGAAATAAAGTATATTTCCTTCTGGATGAGGTTCAGGAGGTTAAGAACTGGGAGAAATGGGTTAGGAGAATGCATGATTCAAAAGGGCTGAATTTCATCTTAACAGGATCAAATGCCTCCCTTCTTGCCCCTGAGATAGCAACAACTCTTGGAGGCAGAAATATAGAGATCAATCTGTTTCCTCTTTCATTCAAAGAATTCCTTAAAGTCAAGAAATTCACACCCGAATATTTAACAGAGACGGAGACCTCAAAAATAAAGTATTATCTGAATGAGTATATAGAGCACGGTGGATTTCCGAAGGTTGCGTTGGTTGAGGGTTCATTTGAAAAAAAGAGCATACTCATGGGTTATTTCAATACAATTGTCTATAAGGATATAGTCAAACGATTTGAGATAAGGGATGTGGAACAGTTCAGGGAGTTCGCAATATACTTGATCGCAAACGGCTCCTCATTGATGAGTTACTATAAATTGAAGAACATATTCGGGGTTGGGGTTGAGACGGTAAAAAACTATTTCCGTTACATGGAAACAGCGTTTTTGATATTTAATGTACCGATATTCTCGTATAAACTAAAGGATCAGATGAAATATCCCAGAAAACTTTATTGTATTGACACCGGCTTAAGAAATGCAGTATCCTTTAGATTCATGGAAGATAAAGGAAAACTATATGAAAATATCGTGGCGGTAGAACTAAAAAGGCGGGAAAAGGAATTCTATTACTGGAAAGATGATAAACAAAGGGAAGTGGATTTTGTTATAAAGGAAAATCTAGAGCCAAAACATCTGGTTCAGGTCTGTTATGATATCGAGAAACCGGAAACCAAAAATAGAGAGACGAAAGCACTTGTTGAAGCAATGGATAAATTCAACCTGAGCAGCGGCATAATAATAACAGAGGACTACGAAGATGATGAACACATAGAAGGGAAACAAATAATTTATAAGCCATTATGGAAGTGGCTTTTTCAATCAGAAACTCAGGTATAGAAGAACTTCGATGAAAAACAGAAAAATAGTGCTCGAATTCTTATTTCTATATTTTAACCAATGAAACTGTCAGAGTATGAGAAAGCTTGGTTCGTGATGGTGCCCGGGAGTCTGCTTCAACGGCTGGTTTCCAGGTAGATTTTTATTTTTATTTTTTTCTTTTAAACTTCCATCTACCAGACCTCTTTCAAATTCTTCAAGCCGGTTAGGTAATCCTCGTAATCAACTCTGCTTTTTACATTAAGTTTTGACAGAATATCCATGAACTCGCTTATTGAAACACCTGCGATCTTTGATGCTTTTTCAAGAGATGCTTTGCCCTGTTCGTATTCATTAACGGCAAACAATATTCTGCCCCTGTCAAGCAGATCCTTCACTATCTCCGATTTCTTGATGTGTTTACTCTTTGCCATCTCCTCTAAAAACATGCGCTCGCTCTCATCAACACTCACATTTATCATAGTTCCCATTTTATTCTTTATTTATAAATTTTTGATAAAACTTTAGAATTAAAAATTCTAGAGTATGTTAAAAATTTTTATTTTTAACATAAAACTTTAGAAACATAGTGTGGCTTACACTTTGTGTAAGACACATTCAATACAACTTTGTTGTATTGAACATTTCTAAAGTATATTAGAGACTTTGTCTCTGATATAAAAGTTTTTGTTATATAATAATGTGATTTAAAGTTTAAAAGAGAAAATGATACTTGTTGATACTAATATTCTTTCAACATTTGCAAAGATCAATAAGTTAGATATATTTATGCAGTTATGTGGCTGACCCTTGGTCAGACACGTGTCGGAGCGAAGCTCCGCCACATTTCAGGATGAAAATATTGCAATAGTGCTTGTTGTTTTAATCACCATATTTATTTTTTAATCTTTAAAACCAATATAATTAATAAGAAACATAAAAAAATTAAAAATGCAAACATCAACCGTTAAATTTGAAGACCAGATAATTTCAGAAGTAATGCCAGCACTTAAAGAAAAAATAAACGCTGTGATTGAACCAATAATCAGAGATACTTTAAAGCAAATAATAGGCGAAACCACTACCCACGAAACAATGAAATTATCGGAAAAATCTTTTGCAGATCTATGGGAAAATGAAGAAGACAAAATCTGGGATGAGTACTGATTATATGCAGAAAGACATTTTACTTGTGAAGTTTCCATTCACTGATTTTCAGGGTTTTAAAAAGAGACCTGTGATTGTTATATCAAATGATGAATATAATTCAAAAACTCTCGATCTGGTTGTGTGTGCGATAACAAGCAATCTTTCATATAAAGATTATTCTGTTTTGATTTCAAATGACGATTTAGATGATGGTTATCTGATAAAGGAAAGTTTGATTAAAACAAGTCATATTGCAACGATAAGTAAACGGATTGTAATCAAGAAAATCGCATCTCTGAATGATGAAAAATTTAAGGAAGTGAAAGAGAATCTCAGATTGCTTTTTAAATTATCAGGGGCAGATGATAAAGATACCTCACAAGAGGGAGATGATTAAATCGGCTGCGTTCATACGCCATATAACTTAGCATATCCACTGCGTCGCTCCTTCGTCGCTCCTCACCCCTCGGGAAATTTTGCCTCATTCGTCGGCAAAACTTCGGATATGCCCATCCGTTATACTGGTGTGCCTCGCATGGCCATTTGCCAGGTGGTGTAAGTCCACCTTCCTCAATTGCTTGTTCAGAGGAATAGTCGAAGATGACCCGAAAGGTCT